>JAQGNA010000580.1 GCA_028292075.1 Rhodoferax sp.
CGAACAGGAAGAAGCCGAGCAACACCAGCCCGGTGATGACGAACAGCGTCATGCGCATCGAGGTGGTGGCCATCGGCATGCCGAGGATGCGCTTGAAATCGGTGAAGCCGTTGTTGCCGCCGAAGCCCGTCTCGTTGCGGAAGAACAGCAGCATCGCCGCGAAGGTCAGGGCCTGCGTGATGATCGAGAAATACACGCCCTTGATGCGCGAGCGAAATGCAAAGAAGCCGAACACCGCCGCCACCAGGCCGGGCACGAACACCACCAGGAACAGCGTGGCGCCGAAGCTGCCGCTCAGCGTCCAGTGCCAGGGCAGCTCCTTCCAGTCGAGGAACACCATGAAGTCGGGCAAGTCGCTCTTGTAGTTGCCGTCGCGCCCGATCTGGCGCATGAGGTACATGCCCATCATGTAGCCGCCCAGCGCGAAGAACAGGCCGTGGCCCAGGCTCAGGATGCCGGTGTAGCCCCAGATCAGGTCCATGGCCAGGGCGCAGATCGCGTAGCACATGATCTTGCCGACCAGCGCGATGGCGTAGTCGCTCATGTGGAACGGGCTGCCCGCGGGAATCCACAAGTTCAGCAGGGGCACGACGGCGCAGACCACGATCAGCGCGACGAAGAAACTGCTCCAGCCGGCGCGGGTCAGCAGCGGGCCTTTGGCGGGAAGAGAGACGGCCGTGAGGGGGGTGATTGGATTGCGCATGTCAGTGACGCCCGGCCGCCCGAAGGCACTGACGCTCCCCCTCGGGGGGCAGCGATACGTGGAGCGATGAGCGTGGGGGTTGATTCATTTCATGCCTCCGCCGAACGACCCTTCATCGCAAAAATACCCTGGGGTCTTTTCTGGATGAAGACGATGATGATCACCAGCACGGCGATCTTGGCCAGCACGGCGCCGGTCCAGCCCTCAAGGAATTTGTTCAGGATGCCCAGGCCCATGGCGGCGTACACGGTGCCGGCCAACTGGCCAACGCCACCCAGCACCACCACCATGAAGGCGTCCACGATATAGCCCTGGCCCAGGTCGGGCCCCACGTTGCCGACCTGGCTCAGCGCGCAGCCCGCCAGCCCGGCGATGCCCGAGCCCAGCGCAAAGGCATAGGTGTCGATGCGGGCGGTGTTGACGCCCATGCAGGAGGCGATGGGCCTGTTCTGTGTGACGCCGCGCACGAACAGGCCGAGCCGGGTCTTGCCGATCAGCCAGCCCACGCCCAGCAGCACGGCCACGGCGAAGGCGATGATGACGATGCGGTTGTACGGCAGCGAAAGATTGGCCAGCACCTGCACGCCGCCACTCATCCAGACGGGGTTTTCAACGCCCACGTTCTGCGCACCGAAGAGGCTGCGCACGCCCTGCTGCAGCATCAGGCTGATGCCCCAGGTGGCGAGCAAAGTCTCCAGTGGGCGACCGTAGAGGAAACGCAGCACGCTGCGCTCCAGCGCCGCGCCCACCAGCGCCGCCGCCATGAAGGACACCGGCACGGCGGCCAGCAGGTACCAGTCGAAAGCGCCCGGCAGGTACTTGATGAACACGGTCTGCACCACGTAGGTGGCATAGGCGCCGATCATCATCAGCTCGCCGTGGGCCATGTTGATCACACCCATCAAGCCGTAGGTGATGGCCAGACCCAGCGCCACCAGCAGCAGGATCGAGCCCAGGCTGATGCCGCTGAAGATAGCGCCCAACTTGTCGCCCCAGGCCAGCGCGGCGTCCACCTTGGCCAAAGCGGCCTGCAGGGCCACCTTTACATCCGCCTCGGTTTCATTCTGAAGCCGGGCCAGCAGCACGGTCTTGGTGGCGGGGTTGCTGCTTTCGGCCAGCGTCCTGACGGCTTCGAGCCGGCGGGCCTTGTCTTCGCTGTTCAGCAGCAAGGCGCCACGCAGCAGGCCAAGCTGCGCCTTGATGGCGGGCACCGTCTCGGCAGCAAAGGCCTTTTCGACGAGGGGCAGTTTGTTCTCGTCGGGCTCGGCCAGGAGTGTGCTGACGGAGGCGGCACGCACCTTGTCGTCTTTGGAGAAGAGCTTGGCGGCGGCAAGTGCGTTATCGAGCTCGCCGCGCATCTGGTTGTTGTTGATGACGTCTTCCGCGTCGGCGGGCAGCGCCAGCGCGGCACCGGTCACCGGGTCCACGGCCTTGTCGCCCTGCACGACGAAGACCTTGTCGCCGAGCGTCTTGACCTGGTCGTCGGCCAGCGCCTGGAGGAAGGCGACGGTCTTTTCGTCGGCATCGGCCACGGCCTTGGACAGGGCCGTCATGCGGTCCTCGGTCTCGCCGATGGCGATGGCGCGGGCTTCATCGACGGTGAGCGCTTGCGCGTGGCCGGCGAAGAGCAGCAGCAGGATCAGGAATGTGTTTCGGATCGGCATGGAGCGATGGGTGAGTCGGCGGGAGTGGCGGATTCGCCGGCTTTGCTCCCTCCCCTTCCGGGGGAGGGCCGGGGTGGGGGCTGGATGCTGGCTGCTTGCGGAGACTGCGTGCTGGCCGAGCGGCAGCCCCCCTACCAAACTTCCCCCGGGGGGGGAAGGGGCGGGAACCTCCCTTAATTCTTCGCAGGCTCGTCAGGCTTCGTCGCATTGCCTTCGATGAACGGGCTCCATGGCTTGGCCTTGACCGGGCCGGGTGTCTTCCACACCACGTTGAACTGGCCGTCGGCCTTGATCTCGCCGATGAACACCGACTTGTGGAGGTGATGGTTCTTGGCGTCCATCTCGGAGACGATGCCCGAGGGTGCGTTGAACTTCTGGCCCGCCATGGCGGCGATGACCTTGTCCGTGTCGGTTGACTTGGCCTTCTCGACGGCCTGCTTCCACATGTTGATGCCGATGTAGGTGGCTTCCATCGGATCGTTCGTCAGCGGCTTGTCGGAGCCCGGCAGCTTCTTGGCCTTGGCATAGTCGCTCCACTTCTTGATGAACTCGGTGTTGGCCGGGCTCTTGATGCTCATGAAGTAGTTCCAGGCGGCCAGGTGGCCGACCAGCGGCTTGGTGTCCACGCCGCGCAG
>JAQGNA010000592.1 GCA_028292075.1 Rhodoferax sp.
GAGAAGACATGTCCGCCTTGCCCAAATCCGTCCCTGAAATCAAAGCCCAGCCACTGGCCGCCGTGCCCACGGTCAAGCTGCTCATCGATGGCCGCTTTGTCGAATCGAAGTCGGCCGTCTGGCGCGATATCGTCAACCCCGCCACGCAGGAAGTGCTGGCGCGCGTGCCCTTCGCCACGCCCGATGAGGTGAACGCCGCCGTCGCCTCTGGCAAGGCCGCCCTCAAGACATGGCGCAAGACCGCCATCGGTGCCCGGGCCCGCATCTTCCTCAAATACCAGCAGCTGATCCGCGAGAACATGGCCGAGCTGGCCGCCATCCTCACCGCCGAACAGGGCAAGACCCTGCCCGACGCCGAGGGCGACATCTTCCGCGGCCTCGAGGTGGTGGAACATGCCTCGGCCATTGGCAACCTGCAACTGGGCGAGCTCGCCAACAACGTCGCCGGGGGCGTGGACACCTTCACCCTGCTCCAGCCGCTGGGCGTTTGCGCCGGCATCACGCCGTTCAACTTCCCGGCGATGATTCCGCTGTGGATGTTCCCCTTGGCCATCGCGACGGGCAACACCTTCCTGCTCAAGCCCTCCGAGCAGGACCCGATGGTGACCATGCGACTGGTCGAACTCGCGCTCGAGGCGGGCATTCCGCCTGGCGTGCTCAACGTGGTGCACGGCGGCGAAGATGTGGTCAATGCCATCTGCGACCACCCCGACATCAAGGCGGTCTCGTTCGTCGGCTCGACCAAGGTCGGCACGCACGTCTACCACCGCGCAACCCAGTCCGGCAAGCGGGCCCAATGCATGATGGGCGCGAAGAACCACGCCATCGTCATGCCCGACGCCAACAAGGAACAGACGCTCAACGCCATCGCCGGCGCCGCCTTCGGTGCGGCGGGCCAGCGCTGCATGGCACTCTCGGTGGTGGTACTGGTGGGCGAGGCGCAGCAGTGGGTGCCCGACCTCGTGGCCAAGGCCAGGACATTGAAGATCGGCGCCGGCACCGAAAAAGGGGTTGACGTGGGCCCGCTGGTTTCTTGTGCCGCCTACGACCGCGTCACCGGCCTCATCGAACGCGGGCTCGCCGACGGCGCCACGCTCGAGCTCGATGGCCGCAAGCCCACCGTGCCGGGCTACGAACGCGGCAACTTCGTGGGGCCGACGGTGTTCTCGGGCGTGAAACCCGGCATGACGATCTACGACCAGGAAATCTTCGGCCCGGTGCTGTGCCTGGCAGGCGCCGAACACATCGACGAGGCCATCGAACTGATCAACCGGAACGAGAACGGCAACGGCACCGCGATCTTCACGCAGAGCGGCGCGGCGGCACGGCGTTTCCAGGAAGACATCGACGTGGGGCAGGTGGGCATCAACGTGCCGATTCCAGTGCCGGTGCCGCTGTTTTCATTCAGCGGTTCGCGCGGCTCCAAGCTAGGCGACCTCGGGCCTTATGGCAAGCAGGTCATCCTGTTCTACACGCAGACCAAGACCATCACCCAGCGTTGGTTCGACGACAGCACGGTGTCGCAGGGCGTGAACACGACCATCAGCCTGAAGTGAGGCCCTTGGCCCGCCGATGTTCCCGCCCCGACCCAGCGGACAGCATCCGACGCTGATGGAAATCATGCCCCAGTCACTCTCAACCAACGACACGCATGGACTTTGAACTTTCCGAAGAGCAGCAGGCGTTTGCGGCTTCCGCGCGCGCATTCGCCAACGCCGAATTCGCGCCGCATGCCGCGCAATGGGACGCCGAAGCCATCTTCCCCAAGGCCGCCATCGCGCATGCTGGCGAGCTCGGCTTCTGCGGCCTGTATGCCCCCGAGCGCATTGGCGGCCTGGCCCTGCCCCGGCTCGACGCCACACTGGTGTTCGAAGAGATGGCGGCCATCGACCCCTCGACCACCGCCTTCATCACCATCCACAACATGGCAACCTGGATGCTCGGCACCTGGGGAAGTGACGCTGTCTGTGCCCACTGGGGCCACGACCTGACCGCAGGCCGCAAGCTTGCCTCGTACTGCCTCACCGAGCCCGGTGCAGGCTCCGATGCGGCCGCGCTCAAGACCCGCGCCGAGCGCAATGCCGACGGCTACGTCATCAACGGCGCCAAAGCGTTCATCTCGGGTGCCGGCGCGACCGACGTGCTGGTGCTCATGGCCCGTACCGGCGGCCCGGGGGCGGCAGGCATCTCCGCCTTCGCCGTGCCGGCCGATGCGCCCGGGGTCGGCTATGGCAAGAAGGAGCACAAGATGGGCTGGAACAGCCAGCCCACGCGCACCGTGAGTTTCGACAACGTGCGGTTGCCCGCCGGCCACCTGCTGGGCCAGGAGGGCGAAGGCTTTCGCATCGCCATGAAGGGCCTGGACGGTGGCCGCATCAACATCGCGACCTGCTCCGTGGGTGCGGCGCAGGGCGCGCTCGACGCGGCGCGGCATTACCTGCAAGACCGCCAGCAGTTCGGCAAGCCGCTGGCGTCCAACCAGGCATTGCAGTTCAAGCTGGCCGACATGGCGACCGAGCTCGTGGCGGCCCGGCAGATGGTGCGCCTGGCCGCGAGCAAGCTCGACGCCGGCCATGCCGACGCCAGCACCTATTGCGCCATGGCCAAACGTTTTGCCACCGATGTCGGCTTCAGTGTCTGCAACGACGCCCTGCAGCTGCATGGCGGCTATGGCTATCTGCGCGAATTTCCACTGGAGCGGCTGGTGCGCGACACGCGTGTGCACCAGATCCTCGAAGGCACGAATGAAATCATGCGCGTGATCGTGGCGCGAAAAATTCTCGACGGCGAAAGCGACATCCGATGAAAGAGCAAGCGGTTCAATTCTCCGAAATCTCCACCGCCGGAGGCCAGCTTTTCGGCGTGGCGACGCTCAATGCGCCGGCCGCGCTCAATGCGCTGTCCGCTGGCATGGTTCGCCTGCTCAAGCCCCGGTTGCAGGCATGGGCCGCGGACGACGGCATCGTCGGCGTCTTGCTGCAGGCGGCAGGCGAAAAGGCCTTCTGCGCCGGCGGCGACCTGCGCCAGCTGCACCAGACGCTGCGCGACTGCGGCGACGGGCGCAACCCTGACGCCGAGCAGTTCTTCGGCGAAGAATATGTTCTCGACCACCTGATCCACACCTTTCCGAAGCCCGTTCTCTGTTGGGGCCACGGCATCGTGATGGGCGGCGGCATCGGGCTCATGGCGGGCGCATCTCACCGGGTGGTGACCCTGCAGAGCCGGCTCGCCATGCCGGAGATCAACATCGGCCTCTACCCCGATGTGGGCGGCAGCTGGTTCCTGCGCCGCATGCCTGG
>JAQGNA010000605.1 GCA_028292075.1 Rhodoferax sp.
CACCAGAAGATCAGCGACATCCATTGCTCGCCGGTTGCCGAAACGGCGGCCTGCACGGTGCGCTCGGTCGACCGCGACAAGGACGGTTATGCCTCCTTCATCTGGCTCTTCCCGCTGGACGGCGGCCCCGACCGGGCGGTGCAGTTGACGCAGGGCTCAGGCTCCGACAACTCGCCGCAATGGTCACCAGATGGTGAACAGCTGGCTTTTCTGTCAGGCCTCGGCGGCAGCGCCACACAGGCTTACGTCATCGGTTGCCGGGGCGGCGAGGCGCGGCAGGTGGGCCAGTTTCCGCAAAGCGTGACGAACCTCAAGTGGACGCCCGACGGCCGTTCGCTGATCGTCGCCTCGGCCGTGACGGTGGACCCGGACCGGCACGGCGCGCGCTCCAGCGAACCAGCGCCGCCGCGCGCCGCCAAGGCGCCTGAAGTGGCTTGGCGCCTGCCTTACAAGGAGGACGGCATCGGCTTCATCCTGCAGCGCGAGATCCATCTTTTCAGCCTCGACGTCGCAAGCGGCGAGCACCGGCAGCTGACCGACGGCGCCTTCGATGTGGTGGCCTTCGACGTCTCGCGCGACGGCCAGCGCATTGCTTACGCCCGCACGCGCTCGGGCCGCTTCGGCCACCGCTACGACCTGTGGGTCTGCGATGCCTCGGGCCAGAACCACCGCCAGCTCACCAGCGACCATGCCATCGTGATGGAGCCGACCTGGTCACCGGACGGCAGCCGCATCGCCTTCACCGGCGCGCTGGAAGAAGGCGATGCCGAGCCGGCGTTGTGGCTGCTGGACTGTGCCGATGGCCAGGCCCGGCGGCTGGGCGATGTGGACGTGGCCGACCCGGCGTCGCTGCGCTGGGCCGACGACGGCAAAAGCATCGTCTTCTGCCGCGCCCACCGTGGACGCCACCAGGTGGCCCGCATCGACACCGGCGACGGCCAGCGCCTGGACGTGCTGCTGGGCGGCGACCGCCAGCTCGGCGCCTTCGACTGCACCGGCAAGACCATCGCATTCGCGCCGGAACACCCGTCACTGGCCAGCGAGTTGCGTGTCGTGCCCATCGCAGGCGGCGAAGAGCGCCAGGTGAGCCGGCTCAACGCCTGGTGGGAAAGCCGGCCGGTGATCGGGGCCGAGGTCCGCTCGTTCGAGGTGCCCGACGGCCAGGGCGGCACCGAGCGCATCGAAGGCTGGCTGCTGTACCGGCAGCGCGATGAAGGCAAGGCAGGGCCGATGCCCTTGCTGAACGACATACACGGCGGCCCCGCCAGCTATGCGCTGATGGACTTCGACACCAACGTCTTCTGGCAAGTGCTTTGCGCGAACGGCTGGGCGGTGCTGGCCTTGAACGCCGTGGGCTCGTCGAGCTTCGGCCATGAGTTTTGCCGGCGGCTCAGCGGCCACTGGGGCGAATACGACCTGCCGCAGCACCTCGCGGCAATTCGCCAGTTGCAGGACGAAGGCCTGTGCGACGAGCGCGTGGCGGTGTCGGGCAAATCGTATGGCGGCTACCTGAGCGCCTGGGCCACCGGCCACACCGACCTCTTCAAGGCCGCGGTGGTGATGGCGCCGGTGGGCAACATCGAAACCCACTACGGCACCTCGGACGGCGGCTACTACGCCGACCCGTATTACCTGAACAGCCAGCCGCGCTTCGACCGCGAACGGGCGCGCCAGCTGTCGCCGCTGCAGCACATCGAAAAATCGAGCACGCCCACCCTGTTCATGCAGGGCAGGGAGGACGAGCGCTGCCCCAAGTGCCAGTCAGAGGAACTGTTCGTCTCGCTGCTGCGGGCCGGCGAGACACCGGGCGAGCTGGTGCTGTACCCGGGTGAGACCCATGGCTTTTTGGGGACGGGCGCGCCCTCGTGCCGACGCGATGCGGCCGAGCGCATCGTGGCCTGGATCAACCGGTACTGCACCGAGCCTGGCGCGGAGCGGTCCGCCGAGGAGTCATCCACTGATGACGCCTGACCGGGCGGTGGTGTTCAGGCGGGCATCGGTTCGAAGCGCCACTGCACGGCCAGCGTTAGGGTCTGGCCTGTCTCGAGCACCCGAAGGCCGGGCTGCCCGGGCAGGTGGAAGGCATCGATCGGCTGGGTGATCGGCTCGAAGCAAAAGGCCGGGCCCGCCGGCGGCCGGTACACCAGGCAGTAGTGGCCCGCCGCGCCGCCGTCCTGCGCGAACCGCGGCATGGCGGCCGTCAGGCGCAGGCCGCGCTCCGGCCATTCCACGGTGGCGCTACCGCCCCAACCGGTGTAGCCGTTGTCGATCATGTCGCCATGCGCCGAGATGCCCGCGTTCAGGTCCCAGCCGGCTGGAAAGTCGCTGGTGTGCGCCGTCGGCAAGGGGCTGTCGCCGCTGAGCCACACGCCCTCGACTGGCGCCGTGAGCCGTGTGCCCGCATCGCGCGGGAACCAGGGGTGCAGGCCGATGCCGTAGGGCAGGGGCGACGTGCCGAGGTGGCGCACGGTCACCGTCTGGTCGAGCCCGCCGTCGAGCAGGCGGAAAGTCTGCGTGGCCTCGTAGTCGTAGGGGTTGCCATCGAACTGGTGCGAGACGAGCGACATCACCAGCGTGTCGGCGTCGGGGTGTGCCAGGCGCCAGGGCTGCAACCAGCCGTCGCCGTGGATGGGGCCGGGCTCGCCGATGCGGATCGGCCGCATCGGGTGAAAGTGGCCAGCGTGTGTGAAGCCGCCGCCGCTGATGCGGTTGGACCACGGCACCATGGCGAAGGAAGCCAGCCGGTAGAGGTCGGGCGTTTCGCCGTCCCAGGGGCGCCACAGATCAACCGGGCCCCGCGGCTGCTCGGCCCGCCATGCGGCCACGCTGCCGCCCAGCGTGGGCACCAGTCCGAGCTGCTGGCCATGGGCGTGCAGCCAGACGATCGGATGGTCGCTGGAAGTTGGCGAAGTTGGCGAAGTTGGCGAAGCTTGCATCGAGGAAGGGTCGTTGGGGTTCATGAACTTTCTTTCTGGCCGAACACGGCCGCCGGCATGCCGGCCACGTCCATGGGCACGGCGAACAGCGCGCCGGCCAGCGGCTGGGCCGCAAGCTCGGCGTCGCTCAGGCCAGACCGGGCGCTGGTGACGAAGAGGGTGCGCAGATCGGGCCCGCCAAAGGCGCAGCT
>JAQGNA010000681.1 GCA_028292075.1 Rhodoferax sp.
GCGGGCACCCTGGCCGTGGTGCCCACCCACCTCGGTGGACGCGTCAGCGACGTGGCCACCGCCCAGGCCTGTGCCCGCGCCGTGGGCGCCTGGACCATCGAGGACGCGGCGCAGGCCCTGGGCGCAAGCGTAGGCGGGAAGAGCGTCGGCACCCTCGCCGACATCGGCTTCTTCAGCATGGCCGCGGGCAAGGGCCTGAGCATCTTCGAGGGCGGTGCGCTGGTGGCACGCGACCCGGCGATCGCCGAAGCCTGCCGCCAGGCCAGCGCCGCCACCGTGCGCTCGCAGCCGGCGTGGGAGTTGCGGCGCTCCGCCGAACTGCTGGCCTATGCCCTGTTCTACCGCAGGGCAGGTCTTGGCATCGTCTACGGCATGCCGCTCCGGCGCGCGCTGCGGCGCGGCGACACGGTGGGCGCCGCTGGCGACGACTTCGACATGCCTTTTCCCTTGCACCGCCCGGGCCGCTGGCGCCAGGCCGTGGGCGTGAAGGCGCTGGCCCGCCTGCCCGTGTTCCTGGCGGAAGGGAAGAAGCGCGCAGGCGCCAGGGCGGCCAGACTGTCCTGCATCGCCGGTCTTCAGGTGATGACCGACAGCACCGCCGTGCCGGACGCGGCGGGCGTGTGGCCGCTGATGCTGGTCATGCTGCCCGACGCCACGCGCCGCGACGCGGCCCTGGCCCGGCTCTGGGGCGCTGGCTGCGGCGTCAGCCTGCCGTTCGTCCATGCTTTGCCCGACTATGCGCAATACGCAGGGGTGGTGCCATCCGCACCGCCGGACGAACTGCCCCGTGCGAGGGCCCTGGCTGGCCGCATGCTGGCGGTGAGCAACAGCCCCTGGCTCGACGACGAGCGCTTCGAAGGGGTGTGCCGTGTGCTGGAAGCGTGCGCTGGCGGGGGTCGGCCCCCAGCCTGATCGACTCGCCGGCGCCCCGTTCACCGCGCCCCTGCGGCCACCAGCCAGCCGAGCAGGCTTTCGTTCAACCGGTGCTGACCCGCCTGCCATGCGCACAGTTGCGGACCTTCGATGTCGGTGTCCTGGCCGTCCTGCGCGCTGAGCCAGCGCTTCCACGCCGTGCGATAGCGGTAGGACGAAACCTCCCCCGTCACGTCGCTGCCGACCAGCTGGCCGTGCAGCGCCTCGATCAGGGCCTGGGCCTGGGCCTCCTGCAGCCGACCCTGGTCCCAGTTCGTGCGGACCACCTCGGGCGCGAACACATCCTTGTCAATGGACAGGTAGGTGGCACGCCTGTCGCTGCGGAGCTGTGCCACCAGCGCATCGGTCAGTGCCTGCACACCGTCGAAGTTTCGGAAAGCCGATGAGAGGCCGAGCCAGCGGGCCCAGCCGGTGTCCACGCCCACGCTCCAGTAGCTGAGCTTGCCCGAGCGCAGCGGCGCCAGTTGGTTCTCCCAGGCGTGGCGCCAGCCGATGTCTGTCGAGGTGATGCCGGCGACGATGACCTCGCCGACCTCCGGCAGGGCGGCCACGCGCCTTACCCATGACCCGCAATGCACACCGAACGGAAAGCGCATGTTGTCCGGGTGGTTGTCGAGCACCAGCACCCGCAAGGCCTCGGTGCCGCGGCGGGCGGCCCGGTCGCGTACCGCGCGGGCGATCAATGGCCAGCTCAGGTGGTGAAAATCACCGCTGCCCATGAAGACAGTGCCATGCCCGGTGGCGGGCGGCAGGGCGCGGTCGAGTTCGTCGGACAGCTTGCGGATCGTGCCGAGTCCGCAACCGAAACGCAGGCGCTCCTGCCAGTCGAGCAGCGGCAGGCGGCGCGCCCCAGCCAACGGGCCGACGGCGCCGTCCACGTCGAGCACCACCGGCGTCATCGCTCGATGACTTCCGTGGAAGGGCCATCGACGCCGACACCGTGGGCCGACGCTTCCCGCCACTGGCGGTCGTTCTCGAAGCGCCCGGCGAAACGGCGCGCCAGCCGCCGCAACAAGGGGTTGCGCACATGGACGGCATGGCGCGTGAACGTGAACTTGGCGCCGAGTTGCGCCTTGACTTCCGGGTCGGTCCAGCCGGCCACATAGTGGGTGAGCCCCCGCTCGATCGCGTATTCGAGGTTGACCATCCAGCTCACGAAGTACAGGTTGCAGGCCCGCGCCTCCGGGTACCGGAAGCCGACGTACTTGTCGATCAGTTTGCCGCCCACCTCGAAGCAAAGGTTCCAGCCGATCAGCAGGTCGTCCTGCCGGTATTCGAAGACCATTCCGCCATTGGCTTCGTCGCGCAGCACGGTGGCGAAGAAGTCGCGTGTCAGGCGGTCGAAATGCAGCTCGCTCTGCGCGTACACGGCCGCATAGAGCGCGTAGCAGGCGTCGACCGTGGCGTCGTCACCGAAGGAGGCGAGACCGGCAGGCAGGCGGCGCACTTGCAGGCCGGCGCGGCTGCGGAGCTTGCGACGCAGGTTCTGGCGGCGGCTCGACGAGAGGCGCGCCAGATAGGCGTCGATGCTCTGGAAATCGATGGGCACATAGGCCAGCGCCTGCCCTTCGACCATGATGCAACCGGCCTCCACGCAGGCCTGCACCAGGTGTTCGGCATGCAGGTTGTCAGCGGCGCTGAGCAGGGGCGAGGCGAAGGGAATGTCCTTCACCACGAGCAGCGCGAATTCGCCACCCCAGCGCCCCAGCAGCCGCGCAACCAGGGTGCGCGGCAGGCCGGTGCGGGGCATCAGCGTGTATTCGGAAACCGTGCTGCCGACGAACGCGGTGCGAATGCGCAGCCACCGCCCCCAGTGGCGAAACAGCGGCAGGCGCGCGGCACGCCGCTTGAGGTCGTCGTCGGCGGTGGTCAGCAGGTCGAACGGCGCGGCGAACGCCGGTGCGGCATCGCCAACGGCACCGCCGCAGCCGCCGCCATCGATCAGCACGAAGCCTTCGGGCGGATGCGCGGCGAAGGCCCTGATCAGGCCATCCGGTTCCAGCTGGTAGGCATACAGCACCGCCGCGTCGGGGCTCAGCTGCGCTTGGCGCGCGTGATGAGCTGGTCCAGCAGGACCATGGCCTCGTCGATCTCCGGCCGCGAGATCTCGAGCGACGGCGCGAAGGTGATGACGTTCTTGTAGTAGCCGCCGACATCGAGCACCAGGCCGGCTTTGCGGCCCTTGTATTCGAGGTCGCCGGACAGGCCGATGTCGACCATCTTGTCGAGCAGGGCCCGGTTCGGCGTGAAGCCGTCATCGGTGCAGATCTCGGCACGCAGGGCCAGGCCCATGCCGTCGACGTCGCCGATCTCCTTGTGACGCTTCTGCAACTCCTTCAGGCCTTCGAGGAAGTAGGCACCGCTGTTGCGGACCTGGGCGCCGTAGTCGATCTCGGCCGTCATCTTCAACACCTCGAGGCCGAGTGCCGTGCCCAGCGGGTTGGCGGCGAAAGTCGAATGGGTGGACCCGGGCGGGAAGATCGTCGGGTTGATCAGTTCCTCGCGCGCCCACAGCCCGCTCAGGGCGTTGAGACCGTTGGTCAAGGCCTTGGCGAACACCAGCACGTCGGGCTGAACGCCGAAGTTTTCAATTGCCCACAGCTTGCCTGTGCGCCAGAACCCCATTTGAATCTCGTCGACCACCAACAGAATGCCGTGTTCATCAAGCACCTTCTTGAGGCCCTTGTAGAAGTTGGCCGGCGGCACGACGTAGCCGCCTGTGCCCTGGATCGGCTCGACATAGAAAGCGGCATATTCGCACTGCCGGGTCTTCGGGTCCCATACGGCGTGGTACTCGTTTTCGAACTTGCGCGCGAATTCGGCGACGATCGAATCGGAATACTCCTCGGACGTCATGCCCTTCGGCCGGCGGAAGGGGTAAGGGAACGGAATGAATTGCGCGCGGTCGCCGAAGTGTCCGAAGCGGCGGCGGTAGCGGTAGCTCGAAGTGATGCTGGAGGCGCCCAGGGTACGGCCGTGGTAGCCCCCTTCAAACGCGAACATCAGGCTCTTGCCATTGCTGGCGTTGCGCACCACCTTGAGTGAGTCCTCGATGGCCTGCGCGCCGCCCACGTTGAAGTGCACGCGACCCGGGCGGCCCCACTTGGCTTCGGCGTCCTGAGCGATCCACTTGGCCAGCTCGATCTTGGTGGTGTGAAGGTACTGGCTGGCGATCTGCGGCAGCGTTTCGAGCTGGCGCTTCATCACTTCCTCAAGGCGCTTGTTCTTGTAGCCGAAGTTGACGGCCGAGTACCACATCTGCAGGTCGAGGTACGGTGTGCCTTCGGCATCGAACATGTAGCTGCCATCGCAGCCAGAGAAGATCTTGGGCGGGTTCACATAGTGGACCGTATCGCCAAAAGAACAATATTTCGCTTCGTCAGCCAGCAGCTGTGCAGTCATTGAAAAGCACTCCAAATTTCAGGAATGCAGAGTCTGCGGCGGCAACCTTGATCGTCTGTCGAGCGTTTGTGTGGAGTTCGTGGAGAGGCCGGGCCGGTCGGCAAGCGGTGAACCAAGAAACTGGAACCGCACTACTTCTTCTGCCGCGCCCGCCGTGCCGGCCTGGCTTCCACGGGCTGCGGCCTGCTGCTGTCGTTCTTGCTCTCGTTCTTGCCCTCGTGCTCCAGCCAGAGCAGGGCTTCCGCGTGCGCCATGAAACGGCGCAGGTATTGCGGCGACAGTTCGCGCATCAGGGCCAGCGAACGCAGCACCAGCATCTGCGAGTTCAACGGGCCGGCATTCTCGGGGCCTCGGCCCATGGCGCGCTGGACCTGGTCCTCGGCGGCGATGCGCGACCATGTTTCACGGAAGCGGCGCATGCTGTCGAGTTCGACCGGGTTGGCAGCGGCGCGGCCATCGCCATCGCCATGGCCAGCGCCATTACCATCACTCTCCCCATGGGCCTTGCGGCGCGCCAGCCCGGCGATGTGCCGGTTCAATGCCACCAGCGGGGACGGCGCCTCGGGCGATGTCACACGGGCCACGAGCCGGCGGACCCCCCGGTGGTCGCCAGCCGCCAGCAGGCGGCGTGCTTCACGGGCCGTGCCCGGCGGTTGCGGCGGCAGCCCGGCCAATGCCGCCTCGGCCGACTGGCGGGCCGCGGCCAGGCGCACGGCATGGTCGGCCATGCCCTGGTCCAGCCGTGCCTGCAACAGCGGGCGCAGGGCCGGCGGTGCACTGGCGAGCCGCGCCGACAGCCGCTCCAGGTAGTGAAAGCGGACCGGGTCGGCGGCCGCCCCGCCCGTTCGGCGCAAGTCAGCGAGCGATGACAAAGGCATGCCACCGCCTGACTCGGGCGCCTTGCCCAGGCCATCGCGCTCACCCAGGCTCATGGGGTGGCCGGCTTGCCGCTGCCGCTGCCGTTGCCGTTGCCCTTGCCATTACCGTTGCCGTTCCCGCTGCCGCTGCGTGGCACCGGCGCCATTTCCACGCGGCGGTTGAGCGCCCGCCCCTTCTCGTCCGCATTGGAGGCCACGGGCTGCTCGGCGCCGAAGGCCGCTGCGAACACGCGGGACGACGGCATGCCCTCGTCGATCATGGCGCGGGCCACCTTGAGCGCGCGTTGGGCCGACAGCTCCAGGTTGTCGGCAAAGCGCTGGTTGCCCTCCTGGATGGGCTTGTCGTCGGTGAAGCCGCTCACCATCAGCATGTCGTCGCGCTCACCCAGGTACAGCTGCAGCGGCGCCACCAGGGTTTTCAGCAACTGCCGACCTTCGGGCCGCAGCTGATCGGAGTTGACAGGAAACAGCACGTTGCCGCTGATGCCGATGCGGCCGTTGTTCAATGTGACCCGGCCATTGGCCAGCGGCACGGCCAGCGCCTTCTCGAGCGACATGCGGCGCTGCTCTTCGACCTGGCGCTTCTGCACCTCGGTCTGAAGGGTGTTGACCAGGTCCATCTGCACCACCAGCACGCCGACGAGGATCAGCACGAACGCGCCGAGCAGGCCGGCCATGAGGTCGCCGAACACCGCCCAGACCGGCGCTGTCTGTTCGACGCCTTCGTCGCTACCGTCGCTCCGGTCGATGCCGTCGATGCCGGTCATGCCGGGGTTCCGTCGGCGGTGGCCGTCTCGCGGTGGCGCAACCGCCGCAGGTCTTCGACAATGTCCTGCTGCGAGCTCATGCTGAGGTCGATCAGCTCCCGGGCCTGGGCCACGTAGTAGGCCAGCTGCTCGTCGCTGCGCGCGGCCGACTGGCCGATGGCCGCTTCGATGCGCTGCAGGTTCTCCACCAGCTTTTCGTTGCTGGTGCTGAAGAGCTGCACCCCGTGGTGGAAGGCCTCGCCAAGACTGGCCAGCTCCACCGCGCTGCCGCTGACCTGCAAGGCCACGTCGGCGGCCTTGCCGGCCTCGGCGCCCAGCGTCTCGGCAAAGCGGCTGCCGGCCTGGGCCAGCACTTCGGTCGCCGAAGCCACCAGGCCGTCGATGGCCGCACGGTGTTCACCCGAGGCCTGCTCGAGCGTGGACAGCAGCGTGCCGATCTTCGCCATGACCTCGCTGCGCTCCTCGAGCGCCAGGTTGTCGCGCTCGGTGATGCGAGACATCTCTTCACGCAGGTTGGCGATCACCTCGGCCGCGGCACGCGGCGCCTCGGAAGCGGTTTCCATGAGGCGCGTCATCGGCGCCTCGAGCGAGGTGCCGAGCGTCGCAAGGTGATGGCCCAGCGCCGCCTGCAGCTCGCCCAGGCGGGCCACGGCGGCGTCACCACGGGCCGACTCGGCCGTCTTCAATTCGGTCAGTTCGGTGCGCCAGAGTTCGGAGAACTCGGCCATGCGTTCGGCCTGCTGCACATTCCAGCGGGCCTCGGTGTCGGCACGCGCCTGCAGCAGCGCGTCGGATTGCGAACGCAGCTGCGCCAGCACCTCGGCCGCGGCGCGGGGCGCCTCGGAAGCCGCCTGCAGCACGCGCGTCATCGGCTGTTCGAGCGCCGTGCCCAGCGTGGCCAGGTGCTCGGCCATGGCCCCCTGCAATTCGCCCAGGCGCGCCACGGCGGCGTCACCGCGTGTGGACTCGGCCGTCTTCAACTCGGCCAGTTCGGTGCGCCAGAGCTCGGCGAACTCGGCCATGCGCTCGGCCTGCTGTGCGTTCCAGCGGGCCTCGGTGTCCGCGCGGGCCTGCAGCAGCGCGTCGGATTGCGAACGCAACTGCGCCAGCACCTCGGCCGCGGCGCGGGGCGCCTCGGAAGCCGCCTGCAGCACGCGCGTCATCGGCTGCTCGAGCGCCGTGCCCAGCGTGGCCAGGTGCTCGGCCATGGCCCCCTGCAGCTCGCCGAGGCGCGCGACGGCGGCGTCACCACGTGTGGACTCGGCGGCCTTCAATTCGGCGAGTTCCGTGCGCCAGAGCTCGGCCATCGCGGCCATGCGCTCGGCCTGCTGGCCGGTCCAGCGGGCTTCGGATTCGGTGCGCGCCTGCAGCAGCGCTTCGGACTGTGCCGTCAGCCCGGCCAGGGCCGTCTGGGTGCGGGCCGCCTGTTCGTTGGCCTGCGCGGTGATCGCCTGCACGGTGTGCTCCAGTGCCGCCCGGGCCGCCGCCTGCTCCGCCAATGCATCGGCGCCGAGTTGCCGCCATTCGGTGTGCAAGCTGCTGGCCATGGCGTCGAGCGCGCCGGTGAAGCCTTGCAGCCGTTGCTGTTCCGCGCGGGCCTGCTCGGCCTGCGCGTGGCTGGCGAGCTCGCCCACCTGCGCCACCAGCGCGTGGCTTCGGCTGTCGAATTGCTGGGTGAATGCGGCCAGCGCGCGGTCGAGCCTGTCGGCCTGGCCATCGCTCGTGCGGGCATGGATCTGAAGCGCGCCGGTCCAGCCGTCGGTGACGGCGCGGGCGGTTTCGCCAAAGCTGTTGGAGAGCCCTTCGAGCTGCGCCCGCGCCGTGTCGAACACCTGCTGGTGCAGTTGCTTCGAGGTGTCGGCGATGTCGGACATCGCGGCTTGGACCACCGGCGCAATGCTCTCGCCGGCGGCCCTCGCGCCCGCGGCGAGGCTGTCCTGCAGCGAGGTGCCCACCGACGCCGCCAGGCCGGTGTAGGCCGTGGTCACCTCGCGGTGGAACTGCGCCTGCTGCCCCAGCAGCTGGTCGTTCAACTGCTGGCTGCGCCGCTCGAGGCCGTCCATCATGGCCTGCAGCCGGTCTGCCACGGCGGGCAGCGCATGGGCCTGGGCCTGGAGCGCGCGGTAGGCTTCCTGGCGCTGGTGGCCAAGCGAAAACGGGCGGAACACCGTGGAGGCGCGGCCATCGAGCACGCGCACGACCTCGGCCCGCTCGCGCCGGCTCATGGCCGACATCAGCCCCAGCATGGCCGACGTGGCCACACCCGCGACCGAGGTGCCAAAGGCCAGCCCCAGGCCCTTGATCGGCGCGGCCAGCGCAGAGCGCACCGCCACCAGGTCGGCCGAGCCTTCGAGTGCGAAAACTGCTCCCTTGAAAGTCACCACCATGCCCAGAAAGGTGCCGAGCATGCCGAGCATGACCAACAGACCGATCAGATAGGGCGTGAGGGCGGGGCCAGGCAAGCCAACCCGCTCGCCTTCGATGCGCGAACGCACGGCGTTCTGCAGCGCCACCGGCACGGCCTTGAGCCAGCCCGCCAGGTCTTCCACCGGCTGGGCCACAGGACCGAGCGCCGCGGCAAGGCCGGCCGTGGCCGAACGATAACGGCGCAACTCCAGCGCGCCCAGCACGTAGACCGCCGCGATGGCCGCGGTCATGGCCAGCCCCACCAGGCTCGACCCCACCAGCCCGATGCCGACCCATGCCACGGTCACGAGGCCCATGGCAAAAGCCGCCGGAAAAACAATCCTGTTCATTGGTACTTCTCAACCTCGCTGCTGAATGCTTCTGTCAATCCCATGACCGGCTGCAGCCGGACGTCCAGTTCGGCCAGGGCGATGGCCCGCATGTCCTGGCCAAAGCCGTCGAGCCAACCGCCCGGCTGGCGCCACTGCGCCGGGGCTTCGACGGTTGCGTGCGTTTTGCGCAGCCGCTCGAAACGGCGCTGCATCAACCCCGGAATGCCGGCCAGCAGGCGTTGCTCGCGGCCGGCCAGCATCGGCTCCCAGACCGCATCGAGCGTGGCCAGTTGGGCCAGCCGCGGCGATGCCTTGGTGAGGGTTTCGCGCGCATGCTCGCGCAGGGGCTCGATCATCAGTTCCATGTTGCGCTGATGGTCGAGGTAGCGCTTGCGGTAAGGCGCGAAATCCGCGGGCTCTTCGACCGCCGCCACCGCTTCGGCGGGCACGACAGCCGCCGTCATGGTGGCCAGCCGCCCGCGCGACACCGGCTCGGGCCCCGGGTCTGGCGCGGACATGGCGCGGGTGAGCACGGCGCGCACCTGTTGCAGCTGGGCGTCCAGCGCCTTGGCCAAAGATACGGATGGCACGGAAGGCACGGCCGGCACGGATGGCGATGCCGGTGGCGCCGGCGCCCGCACGCTCCCCGCCGCGCCGATTGACTGGTGCGTGGCATGCAGCGTAACGGCGTCGAACACGCCAACCCAGGCGCTCAGCCGCTCGGCGAGGTCCTGCCGTGGCCTTTCGCTTTCGCTGCCGCTCCATTC
>JAQGNA010000713.1 GCA_028292075.1 Rhodoferax sp.
GTGATCTGGTTCCAGTCCATGAAGTCGGGAATGCCCGGCGTCGACTGGATCTTGGTGGTGATCGGGTCGGAGGCTTCGAGCTTCAGGAACATCGCCATGGCGTAGCCGCCCAGGCCGAAGAACACGCCCTGCCCCAGGCTCAGCACGCCGCCGTAGCCCCACACCATGACCAGCCCGATGGCGACGAAGGCATAGGTGAGGTATTTGCCCACCAGGTTGAGCCGGAAGATGTCGAGCGTGAGCGGCAGCACCACGGCCAGCAGGAACACCAGCAGCACGAGGCTGGTGAGCTGGTAGCGAAGGATCCAGAACTTGAGGGACTTCATGAAAGGGCTCCGGGGCAGATCAAGGATTCGGGGCACAGGCTGCAAGTCATCGGCGGACCTTGCTGGCGAACAGGCCTTGCGGGCGCATCATCAGGATCAGCACGATGATCGACAGCGTGATGACCTTGGCCATGGAGCCGGCCAGGAAAAACTCGGTGATCGACTGCGTCTGCGCAATGCCGAACGCCGACACCACGGTGCCCAGCAGGCTGGCCGCGCCGCCGAAGGTCACGACCAGGAACGCGTCGACGATGTAGAGCGAGCCCGAGGTGGGGCCGGTGGAGCCGATGGTGGTAAAGGCCGCGCCCGCCACACCGGCGATGCCGCAGCCGATGGCGAAGGTGAGGCGGTCGGTCCTTTGCGTGTCGATGCCGATGGCATTGGCCATGATGCGGTTGCTCACCGTGGCACGCACCCGCAGGCCCCAGCGGCTGCGGTGCAGGGCCAGCAGAATGCCGCAGGTGACCACGGCGGTGAGACCCAGCACGAACATGCCGTTGATCGGGATGTCGAGGCCTTCGGACGGCGCCCATGAGCCGAGCAGCCAGTCGGGCAGCGTCGGGCTCACTTCCTTCGGACCGATGAAGGTGCGGAAGCACTGCTGCAGCGCCAGGCTCACGCCCCAGGTCGCCAGCAGCGTGTCGAGCGGGCGCTTGTAGAGGTGGCGGATCAGCCCCCATTCGACCAGCCAGCCCGCGACGAAGGCAAAGCCGAAGGCTGCCAGGATGGCCAGAGGAAAGTAGTACGGCATGAGCTGCGGCGCGTGCGTGGCCGTGAGCGTGGAACCCAGGTAGATGGTGTAGGCGCCGATGGTCATGAACTCGCCATGGGCCATGTTGATCACGCCCATCTGGCCGAAGATGATGGCCAGCCCCAGGCCCATGAGCAGCAGCACCGCGAACAGGCTCAGGCCCGCGAAGCCCTGCATCAGGCCGATGTTCATCATTTCCGATAGCGTCATGCTGGCGATCTCGTCTAAGGTTCGAACGATCAAGGCGGACTGCGCCCTTCCTGGCAAGCGCAGCGAAGCCAGTCCGGGGCACCGCGGAACCGGCGTTGCCGGCCGTTGGTGTCGCCCTTGCCAGCCCGTTCTGAAATGGCGGACAAGGGGGTGTCGGCGCGCCATCCGCGCGCGCGCTGGCGGTCTGCTTATTGATAGCCCTTGGGGAACGGATCGGGCTTGATCAACTCGGGCGATTCGGCCACCACCTTGAAGCTGGCGTCCGGCATGCCCATTGCGATGCGCGACTTGCTCCACAGGTGGTGGTTGGCGTCGAGCTTCACGTAGCCCTCGGGGGCGGACTTGAGTTCGATGCCGGGCGAGGCGGCGACCACCTTGTCGACGTCGAAGCTCTTGGCCTTCTCGACGGCGGCTTTCCAGAGCCATGGGCCGAGGTAACCGGCCTGGGTCACGTCGCCGATCACGGCATCCTTGCCGTACTTGGCCTTGAACGCGGCAACGAACTTCTTGTTGTTCTCGTTGTCGAGCGTCTGAAAGTACTTCATCGACGAGTAGAAGCCCGCGAAGTTCTCGCCGCCCACGCCGGTCATTTCGTCTTCGGTCACGGCCAGCGTGACGAGCAGCTGCTTGTCACCGGTGATGCCGGCCGCCTTGAGCGCCTTGTAGAAAGCCACGTTGGAGCCACCGACCACGGCGGCGAAGATGCAGTCCGGCTTTTGCACCTTGATCTTGTTCATCAGCGAACCGAAGTTGGTGCTGCCCAGCGGGTAGTACTCCTCGCCGACGACCTTGCCCTTCTGGAAGTTCTCGATGTGCTTGCGCGCGATCTTCATCGACGTGCGCGGCCAGATGTAATCGGAGCCGATCAGGAAATAGCTCTTGGCCTTCTTCTCCTTCTGGGCCCAGTCCAGGCTGAAAAGGATCTGCTGCGTGGCTTCCTGGCCCGTATAGAACACGTTCTTCGACTGCTCCAGGCCTTCGTAGAACGTGGGGTAGTAGAGCAGGCCGTTTTCCTTCTCGAACACCGGCAGCACGGCCTTGCGTGAGGCCGAAGTCCAGCATCCGAACACGGCGGCGCAGTGGTCGTTGATCAGCAGCTTCTTGGCCTTTTCGGCGAAGGTCGGCCAGTCGGAGGCGCCGTCTTCCTTGATCACCTTGATCTTGCGCCCCAGGATGCCGCCCATGGCGTTGATCTCGTCAATGGCGAGCTGCTCGGCCTGGATCGCGCCGGTCTCGGAAATCGCCATCGTGCCGGTGCCGGAATGCAGCTGGCCAACGGTGACTTCGGTGTCCGTCACGGCCAGCTTGGTCGTGTTGACCGAAGCGGTGGGCTGGGCGGAAGACCAGGCCGGCAGTCCCGCGACCGATGCGGCGCCCAGCGCCTGCAGCAAGCGGCGGCGGCCGGCGTCCGTGTTGGGTGTGGGGACGTGGGCGTCGGATGGGTGCTTCATGATGGAACAGCTCCTTGCAGCGGGACAGGTTGAGGTTGAATCGGCGACGGTCGGGAGGGATTGCCGCCCTGGACTGAAGGTTAGGGACAACCCTGAAGCGCTGACATACGTCAATTAACGTAGAGAGGATGCGTACGCTGGACCTGCCGCGTCCCCTTGCGCCGCCCCACACGTTCGTGCTGAGCCCCTCGAAGCGCCCGCCCCGCCCCGCCCGTTCGTGCTGAGCCCGTCGAAGCGCCCACCCCGCCCGCCCGTTCGTGCTGAGCCCGTCGAAGCGCCCACCCCGCCCGCCCGTTCGTGCTGAGCCCGTCGA
>JAQGNA010000751.1 GCA_028292075.1 Rhodoferax sp.
TGCTCGGTGTTGCCGGTGCCGCACACGGCGAGATGGGCCTGGTGGTCATCGGCCTGCTGGTGAGTGTGCCCATCGTGATGTTCGGCAGTTCGCTGGTGCTGCGCCTGGTGGAGCGCTTCCCGCTCATTATTCATCTTGGCTCCGCCGTGCTGGCCTACACCGCGGCGAAGATGATCGTAGACGAACCGCTGCTCGCCCGGGTGTTCGCGCCCGAGAGCAACGAGGTCTCGTACGTCGCCGCGCGCTGGGCCGTGTTCGCCCTGGCCGTCGCCGGGGTGTTGGCGGCTGGCACCTGGGCCACACGCCGCACCGCGGCAGCCCGCTTGCGGGCGGAGGCGGCGGACCCAGATGCGCTCGCCGCGATTGAGCAAGTACGGGTCGCGGTGCCGGCCGCTCCCCTGCTTCGCCCCGCCATGCCTGCGCAGGCCGCTTCTACTTTCGCTTCCCCACTGCCCTCACCGTTCCCGCCCGCCCCAACCCTTCAACCAAAGGAGAATTTCATGGACAAGATCATCGTTTTTGTGGACGACGCGGCCTACGCGCTCGCGCAGTTGCAGCCCATGCTGCTGACCGGCCGGCGCACCCAGTGGGTCGTGGTGGCATGCGCGCCTCGCCTCACGCGGCATGCCAGCAAATGGGTGCCGCGCCATGCGCGCGCGAGCTGGCGCCAACAGTGGGCCGATGTTGCCCTGAGCGAGTTGCGCCCTGTGCTGGAGGCGCGAGGCGATGCGGTGGAGACCGTGGTTGCCAGCGGGCCGCTGCATGCGGTCAGCGCCACCTTGGCACAGCGCCATGGCCAGGCTCGCATCATGGACGCGCGCCGGCCGAAATTCGGTCATCGGCTGGAGACCGTGTCGCCGAATCAGGGAAACTCCGCGCGCAATCCCTGGCAGCTGCCGCTGGCGCTGGCCAGCGTGGGTGCGATGCTGATGCTGGTTGGCAGCGAGTGAACGGCAGGGCCTGTAAGGCCCCGTCTCCGGCGGAACGACCGTTCAGCCGCCCTTGTTCGCCAGGCCGAGACGTTCGATGGTGGCCTTCTCCGCGAGGAACGCATCGCGCGCAAAGCGGGTGTAGGTGGCGGTGTCCTTGTAGACCACGGTCTGGTCGTATTTGTCGAACGTGGCCAGCACGGCCGGGTCGTCCAGCGTCTTCTTGAAGCCGTCATGCAGTGCCTTGACGATGGCCGGGTCCATGTTCTTGGGACCGCACACGCCGAACGGCGAGTCGGACACCGTCTGATAGCCGAGCTCGTCGAGCGTCGGCACATTGGGCCAGCGCTTGGTGCGCTTGCTGCCATAAGTGGCCAGCAGCCGCAGGCGACCTGATTCCACGTAGGGCCCCCAGCCGGTGGCATCGGTGGCCGCCATGGTGTGGCCGCCGAGCACGGCCTGCATGTTGTCGGCATTGCCCTTGAACGGCACATGCGTGAGCTTGATACCGGCACGCTGGGCGAATTCTTCCATCGCAAGGTGCGGACTGGTGCCGGTGCCGGTCGATCCGTAGTTGAACTTTTCGGGATTGGCCTTGGCGAATTCGACGAGGTCTTTCACCGTCATCAACGGGGAACTGCTCGGCACCACCAGCCCGAAGGTGTAGCCGGTGAGGCAGGCGATCCAGGTGAAATCTTTCAACGGGTCGTATGCCGTCTTCTGCATGTGCGGAAAACGGAAAACGCCGAACGGCAGCTGCGACAGGGTATAGCCGTCGTTCTTGGCATTCACCAGTTCGATCGCCCCGAGCATGCCGCCCGCGCCCGGCTTGTTGTCCACGATGATCGTCGTGCCGAGCGCCTTGCCGGCACTGTCCGCAATGGAGCGGATCACCGCATCCGTCGAGCCGCCTGCGGGCCAGGGGCAGATGTAGCGGATGGGGCGCGAAGGAAAGGCCTGGGCCCGCACCAGAGAGGGAGCGGCCACCGCCGCGAGTAACGTGGCAGAAGTGGCGAGAAATTGCCTGCGTGCAGTCAAGGGAGTCTCCTGGCATATGAAAAAGGGCCTGCCGCCGGGTGGCGCAAGCCATGAACCTAGCTTAGTCAGGGCGCGCTACCCGGAACCGTAGGAAAACCCTGACCGTGTCGCGCGGCGGACACCGGCTGACAAGCTCAATTGTTGGGTTGAACATGGCGCCATATACAACAACGAGGAACTCACCATGTCCATCTCCATGATTCTCCTGATCGTCCTGGTCCTGATCCTGCTCGGCGTACTGCCGACCTGGGGCCACAGCCGGTCCTGGGGCTACGGTCCAAGCGGCGGCGTCGGCCTGGTATTGGTGATCGTCATCGTGCTGCTGCTGATGGGCCGGATCTAGTCCGCCTGCCCGGCGCGTTAACGCGCATCGGAAACGCCGTGTGGGCTCTATGCTCCGCGGCGTTTTTTCGTGGGCGCTTGGATGGACTGCATGTGGCTAGCCGCTGACTGCGGACGTTGCAATGCTCGACGCATGAGCCAGTGCGGGCGTCTACACAAAATAGTCGAGAAATGGAGTGATCGGAAGCGCGCGTGGGTCCAGCAGCGCCCGAAGTCCTAGGGACGGCTTACGCCGTAAGCTTCAGGCCGACGCCTCCCCCACCCCTGCCTTGCTGCCATCGAGCA
>JAQGNA010000399.1 GCA_028292075.1 Rhodoferax sp.
CCGCGAAGGTCATCGAAAATACCCAGCGCGATCTCAACATCGCGCTCATGAACGAGTTGGCGATCATCTTCGACAAGATGGGCATTGACACGACGGAAGTTCTCGAGGCGGCCGGCACCAAGTGGAACTTTCTCCGGTTCAAGCCGGGTCTTGTGGGTGGGCACTGCATCGGTGTAGATCCCTATTACCTCACACACAAGGCCGACATGATCGGTTACCACCCGCAGGTGATCCTGGCAGGGCGCCGGATCAACGACAGCATGGGCAAGTTCATCGCCGAACAAACGATTAAGCACATGATCGCGGCCGGTAGCTACATCAAGGGCGCCAAGGTCAATGTGTTGGGTCTGACATTCAAGGAAAATTGCGGCGACCTCCGGAACTCCAAGGTCATCGACATCATCAACGAGCTGAAAACCTATGGCGTCGAAGTGTTTGTGACCGACCCGCAGGCCAAGGCCGACGAGGCCATGCACGAATACGGCGTGAAGCTGTTGCCGTGGGATGAATTGCCCCGAGCCGATGCCATCGTGGCAGCGGTTGCCCATAGCGAGTATGCCGCGCTGTCTGTAGAAGACTTCTCTAAAAAATTGGTCAAGGGTGGCGCTTTCATTGATGTCAAGGCGGCGTTCGACCGTGCAAGCATCCTGGCCGCGGGCTTCAAGCTCTGGCGTCTGTAAGCAGGTGGAGGGCCCGTTGCCCCTTGCCAGTCCTGGCGTGCCGGGTGACGAGCGGCCCTTGGTAGTGCATGTGCTCTACAGTTTCGATACTGGGGGACTGGAAAATGGGGTGGCCAACCTCATCAACCACATGCCTGAGAGTCGTTACCGTCATGCGATCGTGGCTTTGACTAATATCACGAGTTTTCGCGACCGCATCAAGCGAGCAGATGTCGAGTATGTTGCGCTGAACAAGCCGCCCGGTCATGGAATATGGCTGTATCCAAGGCTGTATCGGCTTTTCCGGAAAATGAAGCCTGCCATCGTGCACAGCCGGAATCTGGCGGCACTCGAAGTCCAGGTCGCCGCCTGGCTGGCGGGCGTTCCGGTCAGGGTGCACGGGGAGCATGGCTGGGATGTCGGCGATCTCGATGGGACGAATCGGACCAATCAGCGGCTTCGCCGGCTCTACCGTCCCTTCATCTCGCAGCAGGTGGCTTTGTCTCGCGACCTAGCGGGTTATTTGCAGAACAAGATCGGCGTGGCAGCCAAAAGCATTGCCCAGATCTACAACGGCGTTGACATCAATCGATTCCACCCGTCTGGGGTAACGCCCGATGCCATCGACGGCTGCCCCTTTTCTCCTTCGGCGCATTGGATCCTGGGAACTGTCGGACGGATGCAGGCGGTCAAGGACCAGGTAACTTTGGCGAAGGCCTTCATCGGAGCGCTTGAACTCCAGCCGTCGCTACGCAAGAATCTCCGCTTGGTGATGGTCGGTGAGGGCCCGCTGCGTGTGCAGGCGCTCCAGTTGCTTGAGGCTGCCGGCGTCGCCAACCTGGCTTGGCTGCCCGGAGAGCGTCACGACGTTCCCGCAATCATGCGAGGGCTCCACTGCTTCGTATTGCCTTCGCTAGCAGAAGGCATCTCCAACACGATTTTGGAGGCCATGGCCAGCGGGCTGCCGGTGATTGCGACTGGCGTGGGAGGCAATGCCGAATTGGTCGAGCAAGGCCGAACCGGCGAGGTCGTCCCGTCCAACGACGTAGGGGCCATGGCAGACAGCATTGCCCGTCTTGCCTCAGAGCCCGCAGTCGCTAGACGCATGGGCATCGCCGGCCGCAAGGTGTGTGAAGCAAAATTCAGCCTTCCAGCCATGGTGGCCGCGTACGAAGAACAGTACGACCAACAGTTGGCATTGGCAAGACATAACGAACGAACAAGGTAATAACCATGTGTGGCATCACCGGCATTTTTGACACCCGTGGGAAGCGCGACTTCGATCCAGCGGTCTTGCATCGCATGAATCAGGCGCAACTGCACCGTGGACCGGATGAGGGCGGCAAGCATTTTGAGCCGGGCGTCGCTTTCGGCCATCGCCGACTTTCAATCATCGATCTGTCGACTGGGCAGCAACCGCTCTTCAACGCCGATGGGTCGGTGGTCATCGTGTTCAACGGTGAGATCTACAACTACCTTGAATTGATTCCTGAGTTACAGGCGCTCGGTTATGTGTTCCATACCCGTAGCGACACCGAAGTCATCGTGCACGCTTGGGAAGCATGGGGCGAAGCCTGCGTGAAGCGCTTGCGTGGCATGTTCGCCTTTGCGATTTGGGATCGCAATACAGAGACGTTCTTCATGGCCCGTGACCGGCTTGCCGTCAAGCCGATGTATTACGCCTTGCTTGACGATGGCACGCTTTTGTTTGGCTCTGAACTCAAGGCGTTGCTGGCCCACGGTGGGTTGCGTCGCGACATGGATCCGCTTGCTGTCGAAGAGTATTTCGCCTTGGGTTACGTGGCCGAGCCCCGGACCATCTTCCGACAAGCAAAAAAGCTTTGCCCGGCTCATACTTTGACGATCAGGCGGGGACAACCGATTCCCGAGCCGAAGGCTTACTGGGATGTTCGGTTCACCGGCAACAACCCCATCACGACCGAAGAGGCCTGCCTCGAGCTTGATGAAAAGCTGAAAGAGTCGGTTCGATTGCGCATGATTGCGGAGGTGCCGCTCGGTGCCTTTCTGTCGGGTGGAGTGGACTCGAGCGCCGTGGTTGCCACCATGGCCGGGCTGTCCAGTGAACCTGTGAACACCTGTTCGATCGCCTTCGATGATCCCGCGTTCAATGAAGCCGAGTTCGCTCAGACTGTGGCAAATCGCTACAAGACCAACCACCGCGTGGAAACTGTCAAGAGCGACGACTTCGACCTCATCGACGAACTGTCGCGCCTGTATGACGAGCCTTACGCCGACAGTTCGGCTATTCCTACCTATCGCGTCTGTCAGTTGGCCCGGAAGCATGTGACGGTGGCCTTGTCGGGTGATGGAGGAGACGAAGCCTTTGGCGGCTACCGGCGCTATCGCATGCATCTCATGGAAGAGAAAATGCGTGCGTCAATCCCTGCCGCAGTGCGTGAGCCATTGTTCAAGACGCTTGGCAAGATCTATCCCAAAGCCGACTGGGCGCCGAGGATGTTCCGCGCCAAGACTACCTTCGAAGGCATGGCCCGCAGTTCTGTTGAGGCATATTTCCATTCGGTGTCGATCCTGCGCGGCCCGATGCGCGAGCAACTGTTCAGTCCCCGATTTAAATCGGAACTTTCTGGCTACAGCGCCCAAGAGGTCTTCAATTACCACGCCGCACGTGCCGACACGGACGACCCGTTGGCGCTCATCCAGTACATCGACATCAAGACTTACTTGGTGGGCGACATCAACACCAAGGTGGACCGGGCCAGCATGGCCCATTCGCTTGAGGTGCGCGAGCCGCTGATGGACCACGAACTGATTGAGTGGTCCGCCACATTGCCGTCTTCACTCAAGATCAATGGGCAGGAGGCAAAGTACCTGCTCAAGAAGGCCATGGAGCCGCACCTGCCGGACGACATCCTCTACCGGCCCAAGATGGGTTTCGCAGTGCCCCTTGCACGCTGGTTTCGCGGCCCACTCAAGCAACGGGTCCGGGAGGCGGTGCTCGGCCCGCGGCTGGCAGAAACAGGGTGGTTCAACCGGGACTACCTCGAGCATCTGGTCACTGCACATGATTCAGGGGCCCGCGATTACAGCGCCCCTTTATGGGCCTTGCTCATGTTCGAAGCGTTCCTTCGCAATGTCATGGAAGTGGACAAGCCGGTGGTGCTGGCCAGTGAGGGCGTACCTGCATGACGCGTATTCTTCATGTGCTCGACCATTCGATTCCGTTGCACAGTGGGTACACGTTTCGCACACTGTCAATCCTCCGTGAGCAACGCAAACTTGGCTGGGAGACGTTTCATCTCACAACGCCGAAGCACACTGCGCCAAGTGACCTTGAAGAGAATGTCGACGACTGGCACTTCTACCGTACGCTGGTGCCCGGTGGCGATCGCAAGCAGCTGCCGGGGTTTGGCGAACTTCGCATGATGAAGCAGGTTGAAGCCCGGCTTTTGGAGGTTGCGGAGCACGTCCGGCCTGACATTTTGCATGCGCATTCGCCGGTGCTCAATGCGCTGCCGGCGTTGCGGGTCGGCAAGCGCCTGGGCATTCCAGTGGTTTACGAGGTGAGAGCGTTCTGGGAAGATGCCGCCGTTGACCATGGTTCCACCGCGGAGGGCAGCGCGCGTTACCGGTTTACGCGTTGGCTAGAAACGCGGGCTTTGCGCAATGCAGACCATGTGTTCACCATCTGCGATGGCCTGCGGAAAGACATCGTCGCGCGCGGCATCTCGTCCCAAAAGGTCACAGTGATCCCCAACGCGGTGGACATCGAGTCCTTCGACACCGGTGGCGTGCCTGACTTGGCGCTCAAGACAAAACTGGGCCTTGAAGGTGCGACCGTGCTCGGTTTCATCGGTTCCTTCTATGCGTATGAGGGCCTTGATCTTCTGCTCGAGGCTTTACCCCGAATTCTTTCGCTGTTGCCAGATGTGCGAGTGCTTCTGGTGGGGGGCGGTCCGCAAGACGAGGCTCTGCGTGCACAGGCCACGGCACTGGGGGTGAGCGACAAGGTCGTTTTCACCGGCCGGGTGCCACATTCTCAAGTGCAGCGTTACTATGATCTCGTCGATGTGCTGGCCTACCCACGTCATTCCATGCGGCTGACTGAACTGGTGACGCCCCTCAAGCCGCTAGAAGCCATGGCCCAAGGTCGTCTTCTGGTGGCGTCCGATGTTGGAGGGCACAAGGAGCTCATCAAGCACGGCGAAACTGGCTTGCTGTTCAAGGCGGGAAGCGCCGCGTCATTGGCGGACACCATCGCAGAATTGGTCCGCTCGAAGGACAGCTGGCCCGCATTGCGTGCCGCCGGGCGACGTTTCGTCGAGACGGAGCGTAACTGGACGGCCAGCATCGCCAACTACCGTGCCCCTTACCAAGCCGTTGTCGAGCGGCATGCGCTGCAACTGCGTGCAGCATAGGCGCACCGAAGCGGCAAAGTCAGAGACATGGATTCTCCACGCATGACCTGGCGCGGCTTATCTCAAACCAGGAAAAGGAGTCTCTGACATGAGAGACATTGTTCTGGGCGCCATCCTGTTGGGCCTGATTTGCTATGCCTTCGTCCACCCCTGGGTGGGCGCGCTGACCTGGACCTGGATCAGCATTATGAATCCGCACAGCTACAGCTGGCGGCTCAACAGCATGCCCATCGCTGCGGCGATCGCCATCTCCACGTTGATCGGCATCATGGTCACCAAGGACAAGAAGGAATTTTTTGTCACGCGGGAAACGGCCATCCTGATGTTCTTCATGATGTGGGTCACGCTCACTTTACCTTTTGGTTTCAACATCGACTACAGCATCGTGCCGTGGAAAACGATCATCAAGATCGACTTCATGATCCTCGTGGCGATGGTGGTGCTGCACACCAAACGCCAGATCATGTGGCTTGCCTGGGTGCTGGCAGGCTCAATTGGCTTCTACGGTTTCAAGGGTGGTCTGTTCACCTTGGCGACGGGCGGCAGCTACCGAGTGTGGGGGCCAGAGGGCAGTTTCATCGAAGGTAACAATGAAGTGGCCCTTGCGCTGGTGATCATCATCCCGTTGATCCGGTTCCTTCAGATGACCGTTGTCAACCGCTGGTTGAAACACCTGTTGACGGCGGTCATGGTGTTGTGTGCGGTCGCGGCGCTCGGGTCGCAATCACGTGGTGCTCTTCTTGCCCTGGGTGCCATGGGTGGGATGATGTGGTGGCGCAGCTCCAACAAGGCGGTGCTGGGCGTGTTGATGGCGATCATTGGTGTGGCATTGATCGGCTTCATGCCCGACACCTGGACAAGCCGCATGAACACGATCGGCGAATACCAGGAAGACGGCTCGGCGATGGGGCGGATCAACGCCTGGCAAATGGCGTGGAATCTCGCAAGTCACAACTTTTTCGGCGGCAGTTTCGGAATCTATAACCTGGAGACGTTCGGGCGCTACGCTCCTGACCCGACCGATGTGCACGCTGCCCACAGCATCTACTTCCAGGTACTGGGTGAACACGGGTTCATTGGACTCTTCGTCTTCCTGTTGATCTGGCTCTTTGTATGGGGGTCGGCAGGCCGGATGCGAAAGCAGGGCCGCAAGCAACCCGAAACAAAGTGGGTGTCTGACCTGGGTGCGATGTGCCAAGTGAGTCTGGCCGGCTACGCCGTTGGCGGAGCGTTCCTCAGCTTGGCGTACTTTGATTTGCCGTACAACTTGCTCATTCTGGTGGTGGCCTCCACGCGCTGGATGAACCAGAAGAAATGGCTCACGGAACCGGAAGCAAAGCCGGTTGGCATCCTGCCCAAGAGCAAGCGAAAATTTGCAGGCTTCGGTGCACCCGTCAGGTAAGTCTCACCGCGGAACACAGGTCACCGCCAGGATTGCTTTTGCGGCATGGCTTAACCGGGATTCTGCATAGCGCCCATGCAGGCCGGCTTGGCCGTGAGGGGCCTGGTGCCGCGTGGCGCGCTGAACTCGCGCCGCGGGGTCAAGTCAAACGCCTGTGCCGGGGGAGCCGGATAAGCCCTGGCCAATGATCTTCCCCTGGCGTTGAGTCGGTAGGCGTCGCGTTCTTGGGTGAAATCGCCCGGTGCTAGCCGAATATTTCGACCGTCCCCGCTCCACTCGTCCAAATCATCCTTCGCATTGCCGACGAGCACATTGTTCTCGGCACGGACCAGATCCGCACCCGGCTTGACTCGCAGGAAGATGCCGCCTTGTGGTCTGTCGTCGACGAGGGTGTTGTGCACCAGGCAGAGTTCGTTCCTGGGCCACTTATAGCCTTCTGCGCCGAACGAAATCAGATGTGGGTTGTTGGTGCCAGGGCTTTGCTGTATCACATTGCCGACCACATGGGCGACACCGCCGGCGGCGAACTCAAGTTCGTAGCTGGCGACGCCTTCAGACTGGTCGGTCAAATGGTTGTAGCGGATGTCGTTAAAAGCCGCGCGTGTCTTCAGTAAGTGACCGACGTTTGCGTGGTGAAAATAGCTGCCCGACACCGACAGGTGAGCGATTTCGCCGGCATAGAGGTTATGGCTTTGCCCGTCTCCATAGCCGTTGTGTCCAAACTCGCAGTCTTCGATTTGGAGACGCGTCTCAGGTCGGTTGCCAGTCAGAATGCCGTTTTCGTTTCTGATGAAACGGCAGTTGCGCACCGCCAGTGAGCCGCGCTCCAGGCGGATGCCCGCGCCGTTTCTGCTGGGAACGCTGGCGCCCTCAAAGTCGAAGCCTTCGACCTGGATGTTTTCCGTCCGCACGACCCAGATGGCTTTGCCCTCAGCCGCAGTGCTGGCTGCAATCAGTCGGGCCCTGCCGCCGACGGCGCGCAAGCAAACGCCCGGTTTGTCCCAGACGGCAACGTCCGCTACATAGTCCCCAGCTTCGACTTCGATGACACCGCCTTCTTGGACAACACGAGCCGCTGCCGAAATGGTCTTCAGCTCTTGGTTGGCCCCCACGCGGAGCGTTGCTCCTTCAGGTGCGGACGTGCTTTGCGCGGAGGCCGCAGGCAGCCAACTGGCCGTCGCGGCGGACAGTGCCCATGCCAGCGTGGAACGCCGCTTCATGAGCATGTCATCGTGAGGCGGCCCAGCAGGCTTTCCAAAACCCATGACGCTTTACTTGAGCTCGTAGCGAGGCGCATGCACCTGCAGCCACTGCTCGAGCATCATCAGGATCCAGACCATCTCTCCGAAGTAGCCAGGATGCTCTGCCAATCGCACGTCGAGCAGAGAACGGATGAACTCGGGACGGACGATCCCTCTCCTGGACAGGCTTTGCAGCGTATCGGTGGCCAGCTTCTTCAGTGCCTGGTCTCGCAGTGCCCAAACGCCGAACGGCAGCCCAAAGCCCTGCTTCTTCTTGGTGATGGTCTCGTCAGGCAAGAAGCCCTTCAGCGCTTCCTTAAAGAACCAGCGCAGCTTCATGCCCTTCAGCTTGTATTCAGTCGGCAGACCGAGCGAAAAGTCGAGGAGCTTGCGGTCAAGGAAAGGGAACCCGACGGCCACCTTGGCGAAGGCGGTTGCCCCGAGAACCTTGGGCAAGTCTGTTTCAGCGAGCGTGTAACGCCAGTCGAAAGCCAGTTGTGCGTTGACATCACTGCAGGCGGGCGTGGACTTCCATACCTGGCGCTGCTGCTGTAGCGGAAGCCCCACATCCACCTGAGACAGGAACCCCGCGGTCAGGATGTCGTGAACGCCCAGTCGCATCACCAGGTTGTACATCTGCATGCGGTCCGGCATGGGGACTGAAGCCTGTTCGACATAGCTCGCAGCCTTGCTTACCACGGGCACCTTGGCGGCGATCGGCAGTCCGAGAAGGGGCTCCATCAGGCCTCGGCGTAGTGCTGAAGGCACGTGTTGGTACCAGCCAAAGATTCGTTGCTTGGCATAGCGCGTGTTGCCGCCAAAGAGTTCGTCACCGCCATCGCCAGCGAGCAGTTTGCTGACGCCATCTTCTTTGGCCATCTTGGCGCAGTAGTAAGACGGCAGGACAGACGAGTTGCCGAAGGGCTGATCAAAATGGCTCGCGACAGCAGGAATACTACGCACCAGGTCGGCCGGGGTCACGTAGTACTCATGGTGATCCATCTTGAAGTGGCGTGCGGTGATGCGCGCAAATTCCATCTCGTCATAGCCCTCGGCCTCGAAGCCGATGCTATAACTCGACCCGGGCTTGCCTTGCGCGTGGCCGATCATGCCGGCGATGGTGGAGCTGTCCGTGCCGCCGCTCAGAAAGCAAGCCGCCTTGCTGCCATCCAGCTCATGCCGCACGGATTCTTCAAGCAATGTCTTGAATTCGCTTTTTAGTGCTTCGAGTGAAGCGCGCTTAGGCTCGGAAAAATGCGGGCGCCAGTAGGCTTTGACCTCCAGCTTGCCGTCGGCCCAGACCGCGTAGTGCGCTGGAGGCAGCCGGTAAATGCCCTTAAAGATCGTCCGCGGCGAAGGAATGGCGTGGAAATAAAGGTAGTCGAAAATAGCCTGCGGGTCGATCTCCGTATCGCTGTCGGCCAGTTCGTCGGCACGGCTCGCAAAGCGGATCTCCGTGCCGACGACTCGGTAGCATATTGTGCGAACTGCGAATCGGTCGACTGCCATCACGGTTTTGTTACCACGCACCCGCACTCCGAAGGCGAAGTCACCGTCGACACCGGAAATCGCGCTGGCGAGTGCTTCACCGCCAGCGACCTCGGCGATCAATTGCCATGCTGCGAGTGGCCCGCCATCGCGCGAGGCGTCGGTGAGACGGGAGGTTGAAAAGCGGGGCGCACCGTCGGCCACTGGATGACTTTGAATGGACATAAGTTGGGAGAAAGGCATGCCGTGCACGCCAGGATCAATCGTCGAATGCAGCGCAACACGGCTCCGAAAAACAATTCAACGGCGCTGCAAAAACCTGCTCGGATGATAGTGGGGTTAGGGCAGGCCGGCATCCGACTACGGTACGTGGGCACACGAAGCTTGATTTCTTCACAACCTGGGCCGCTAAATAGTACAGATTGATGGACCTCGACCAGACGAAGGTGCAGTTTGGCCAAGATGGTGGTCCGCGCCATTTATCATGCGCACTTCCGCTCCCGCCTGCTGTCGTGCGCCGGAGCAACATCCTCAAGGTCCTGGTGTCCGTGTGAAAAAAATATTGATGATCGCCTACCACTTCCCGCCGCTGGCCGGAAGCAGTGGCATCCAGCGCACGCTACGCTTCGT
>JAQGNA010000460.1 GCA_028292075.1 Rhodoferax sp.
ACTCCATGCGGTGGGCGAGTTCACCCAGGCGCAAGGCGCCGGCCAGGCGGGCGCTGCCCTTGAGGGTGTGCAGGGCGCGCAGCACGCCGTCACGCGCCTGCGCGTCGCCCTGCGCGGCCCACAAGCGCAGCGCGCCGCCCAGCAGCGGCAGCAGTTCGGCCGCTTCCTCCTCGAAGATCGAGAACAGGTCGGGATCGAGCGCGTCGGCGACGTCGATGTCCTCTTCGCCCTCGATGGCGTGGATCTCGGTGGCCGTGACGGCCGGGGCGGACGGAACCGACAGCGAATCGAAATCGACGAACTGGGTGGCGTGGCCGCCGAATGACGGCGCAGGCTCGTCCATCGGGACGGAAAACGCGGTGGGCAGGTCACCGGGACCGGAGTCGCGCAGGTCGCCGCGTTGCGGGACCGCGAGGTTGTCGACCGCGTGCAGTTCCTGCACCACGGTCGGGTCTGCGTTCTTCAGGAAGCCGGCGGCGAACTGGTGCAGCAGACGGCGGATTTCCTCGGCGGCACGGATGAACGCACGGCCATGTTGCGCGGTGCCGAAGGCCAGCGTCTGGGCGTGTTGCAGCGAGCTTTCCAGCGTGCGCGCCACTTCGGACAGCGCGTGGAAGCCGACCGTTGCCGAACTGCCGCCCAGTGCGTGCGCCAGTCCAACCACCGAATCGGGAACCGGACGCGCCAGCTCCAGTGCCCATTCACCGATCTCGGTGGCCAGGCGGCGTGACCACTCGTCTGCCTCATTGAGGTAGACGTTGTAGAGCGGGATGCCGATGCGCAGTCCGCCGATGACCTTGATCTGGTCGTCGGCCGCGGCGGCTGCGGCTGCGGCGGCTTCGTCGATGGCCACCTGCGCGGGCGCCGGCTGCGCGATGGCGTCCAGGCTTCCGAAGTCGATGGCGCTGATCTCCGGCGGCACCGCGGGCAGTTCGGGTGCGGCCTGCGGCGCCGACAGGAAATCGAAGTCGTCCGGCAGGTCCGTGGCTTGCAACTCCACCGGCAGGGCCGGTTCGTCCCGGATGACCTGGGTGGCGCCGAAATTCATGCCGGCGGCTGCGGAGGGCGCTGGCGCCGGCGCTGCCGAGAACATGCTGAGGTCCAGGTCGGCCAGCGGGACTTCGGACACCTCGGTCGACTCGACCGGGTCGATGGGCATGAAGTCCAGCTGGGTGGCCGGCGAATCGAGCGATCCGCTGCGCGAGTCGGCCTCGGGTGGCGACAGGAGCGCATCGAAGTCGGGCAACACCAGCGGCTCGGAGACCGCGGGCAGCATGGGGACCTCGGGGAAGTCGGTGGCGATATCGGGCACCGACAGCTGCGGTGCCACCGGGGTCGGTTCCGCGACCGCCGTCGCCGGCTCGCCGGGCAAGTCCAGCGGCAGCAGGCGGTCCTCGGTGCGCAAGGCATCCGCGGGCACGCGGAACATCGACGCCTTCCACTGCGCCGCATCGTGCGCCGCGATGTCGTCGGCCCAGCGCCCGAAGCCGCGAAGCGCGCCGGCCGCCAGCGTGCGCAACGGCTCCGTCGCCGGTTTCTGGTCGGCCAGCCAGGTGTTGAGCACCTGCTCCAGCGCCCATCCGGCCTCGCCGAATTCGTTCAGCCCCACCATGCGCGAGCTGCCTTTGAGCGTATGGAACGCACGCCGCAGGGTGGTTAGCTCGGCCACATCGGACGGCGTGCCGGCCAACGTCTCGAGCGCGGCCAGGCCGTTGCCGACGACTTCGCGCGCCTCTTCCAGGAAGATCTCGAGCAGTTCGGCGTCGGGTTCGCCCACCACCACGGCGGGCGGGGACACCGTCACCGAAGGCGCAGCTTGCGGGACCGGGGCCATCGCCACGGTGGGCTCCGGGATGCCGGCGCCAGGCGCCGCCACCAGCTGCGCTGCGGCCGTGTCCTGCACTGCCTCCGGATTCAGATCGAAGGGAGCAGCCGGCAATGTGGCGGCGGGCTCGGCCACCGGCGGCAGGCCGGGCTCGATGCGCGGTGCGGGCGCCGCAACGCGTCCCATCAGCGGACGCAACTCGCCCTTGCCGTCGTCATAGACGAACAGCTTCTTGGCCAGCGTCGGCTGGTAATTGAGCATGTCGATCAGGAAGCCGAGAGCGCCCAGGTTGTTGCCCAGCTTCTCGTACGTGCCAGCCGCCTTGGCCTGCTCTTCTTCCGTCGCCGCGTGCAGGATGCCCTCGACGGCGTCACGCATGTGCACCACCGCATGGGCAGCCTGGTCCAGGCCCAGCACGGACAGCACGCCACGCATCTGCAGCAGGTGGCCCGGCGCGTTTTGCAGCGCGGCCTTTTCCTGCGGATTGCGGAAGAAGGCGTCCAGCACTTTCTCGAGTTCGCCCAGCGTGCCGCGCAGTTCACCGACGACGCTGCCCATGGTCTGGCGATCGCTGACACGGCGGTACAGCTCTTCCATCCACGATTCCAGCGCCTGGGCCTGGCCGCCCTGGCGCACCTGGTCCAGCCTCTCGGCCAGGCGCGCCGTGCGCACGGCCAGTTGCGAATCGGTGGGGTCCAGGTCCTGGAAGGCGGCTTCCAGGTACAGCACGGCGGTGGCCACTTCCATGGCGACCTCGATGCGCGGCGGCTGCCCGGCGCGC
>JAQGNA010000237.1 GCA_028292075.1 Rhodoferax sp.
CTACCTGGCGGCGTTGGCGCCCGCTGCGCTCGAGCCGCTGCTTCAGGCGCTGCCCCTGCCGCGCTACACGGCCAACACTCTGACCGACCGCGCTGCCTTGCGGGCGCAGCTCGAAATCACGCGGGCCAGGGGCTGGTCGGTCGATGGGGAGGAGAACGAAGCCGGCATCTTCTGCTTCGGCGCGGTGATCCGAGGCCTGCGCGGCGTTCCGGTGGCCGCGATCAGCGTCAGCACGCTGATGTTCCGGCAAAAGCAAAACCCCGAGCAGGCCTATGTGGCGCCTTTGCTCGAAGCCTGCACGGCGATCTCCGCGCGCATTGCCGACTCGCCGTCGCTGTCAGCCGCCGACATGCTCTGAGCCGCGGCGGCTCAGATCAGGCGTTCTTGCGGCGTGGTGATCTTGCGCAGCGGCTTGCCACGGCTCGATTCGACCATCAGCGGCAGCGTGGTCGGGCCGCCGTGCCATTGCGGATGCTCGATGCTGTCGAACACCTCGCGCAGGCGTTGGCCCCAGGTGCTGTGCAACATGCGGTAGTAGGGGTTGTGCTCGTCGATGCAGACCACCTTGTCGGTCTGGAACTGGTCGACCTCGTAGACCACCAGATCGAGCGGCAGGCCCACCGAAAGATTCGACTTGAGCGTCGAGTCCATGGACACCAGCGCGCACTTGGCGGCTTCGTCCAGTGGGGTGTCGGGGTTGATGACGCGATCGAGCACCGGCTTGCCGTATTTCGATTCGCCAACCTGGAAGTAGGGCGTCTCGGGTGTGGCTTCGATGAAGTTGCCAGCCGAATACACCTGGAACAGGCGCATGCCTTCGCCCTTGATCTGGCCGCCGAAAATCAGAGAGACGTTGAAGTCGACGCCGGAGGCCTTGAGCGCCGCGGCGTCTCGGTCATGCACATGCCGCACGGCCGAACCCAGCACCCGGGCGGCATCGAACATGCTCTTGGCGTTCCAGATGGTGATGGGCGCGCTGTCCTCGTGCTCCTTCAATTGCTCCACCTGCAGGATCTCGCGCACCGACTGCGAGATGCTCAGGTTGCCCGCCGACAGCAGCACCATGAAACGGTCGTCGCGGCGCTCGTAGACGATCATCTTGCGGAAGGTGCTGATCTGGTCGAGGCCGGCGTTGGTGCGGGAGTCGGACAGGAAAACCAGTCCGGCATTGAGTTTGATGGCGACGCAGTAGGTCATGGGCGGTCTCGGAGTCGGTTGGCGCGGCAGCGGCAGGCGGTCAGGCCTGTTCGCGTTCGGCCAGTTTTTTCAGGCGGTAAAGGGCTTCGAGCGCTTCGCGGGGGGTCAGGGCATCCGGCTGGATGGCGTTCAGGGCCGATTCTAAGGGCCCGGGGCTGTCGTCGAGGCTCGCCGGCGGCGGGGCAAACAGGTCGACCTGCGCGCGCGACGCGGTGGCGCCGTTCTCCAGTGCCTCGAGCGCGTGGCGGGCGTGGTTCAACACCGGCGTGGGCATGCCCGCCAGCCGTGCCACGTGGATGCCGTAGCTGCGGCTTGCCGGCCCGGCCTGGATCTCGTGGAGGAAGACGATTTCCTTGCCCGACTCGGCGGCGCTCACATGCACGTTGACGGCTGCGCGGTGCCGGGCCGGAAACTCCGTCAGCTCGAAATAATGCGTGGCGAACAAGGTGAACGCCTGGGTCTTGTCATGCAGGTGCGCGGCAATGCCCGAGGCCAGGGCAAGTCCGTCGAAGGTGGAGGTGCCACGGCCGATCTCGTCCATCAGCACCAGCGAATTCGACGAGGCGCTGTGCAGGATCTGCGCGGCTTCGGTCATCTCCATCATGAAGGTCGATTGCGCGTTGGCCAGATCGTCGGCGGCGCCGATGCGGGTGTGGATGGCGTCGATCGGCCCCAGCCGGCAGCTGGCAGCCGGCACGTAGCTGCCGATGCTGGCCAGGAGCACGATGATCGCCACCTGGCGCATGTAGGTCGACTTGCCGCCCATGTTGGGCCCGGTAATGACCTGCATGCGCTGGCGCGGGCCGAGGCAGGTGTCGTTGGCGATGAAACTGGCGTTGGCGGTCTCGGCCAGCCGCGCCTCCACCACCGGATGCCGTCCGCGCTGGATGTCGATGCATGGCTCGCGCACGAACACCGGCGCGCACCAGTTGAGGGTGAGGGAGCGTTCGGCGAGCGCGCACAGCGCGTCGAGCGAGGCCAAGGCCTGTGCCAGCTGGCCGAGGCGGGGCAGGTAGGCCTGCAAGGCATCGAGTACCTGGTCGTACAGCCACTTCTCGCGGGTCAGGGCACGCTCCTGGGCGCACAGGGCCTTGTCTTCGAAGGCCTTGAGTTCCGGCGTGATGAAGCGCTCGGCGTTCTTCAGGGTCTGGCGCCGGCGGTAGTCGTCGGGCACGCGGTCGATGGCGCCGTTGGTGATCTCGATGTAGAAGCCGTGCACGCGGTTGAACTGCACGCGCAGGTTGGCGATGCCGGTGCGGGCCTTCTCGCGGGTCTCGAGTTCGAGCAGAAAACTGTCGCAGTTGGTCTGGATCGCCCGCAATTCGTCGAGTTCCGCGTCGAAGCCGTGGTTGATGACGCCGCCATCGCGCACCAGGGCCGCAGGCTCTTCCAGCACGGCGCGGCGCAGCAGGGCGATGCAGTCTTCAGGTGGCATGAGGCGCGCCGAGATCTCGGCCAGAAGCGCTGTCTGCACCTGCAGCGCCGGCGTCAGCAGCGACGCCTTCTGCAGCGTGTATTGCAACGCCACCAGCTCACGGGGCC
>JAQGNA010000476.1 GCA_028292075.1 Rhodoferax sp.
TTGCCGGCTGGCCATGATGCGGATTGGCTGGCCGTTGTAGCCGGCCTTGGCGGCCTGGTCCTTGGCCGACTGCGGGTTGCGTTCGTTGTAGAGGTTGGTACCGGCCGCAGAGTAATACGGCGTGCCCTTCGGGAAGAAGTTCGGCTCGACCATGAAGAAGCGGTTGTCGCCGAAGCCACCGGCCATCAGCTCGCCGGTGCCGACCGCGGACTGCACCGCCCGGCGCATCGGCTGGGTGGCCAGCACGCCTTCCTTGGTGTTGAACACGATGTAGGGGAAGCCGAAATTCTTGGTCACGATGGGCACGACGCCGGCACCGCCCTTCTCAACCCGGCCGATGGCCTCGACCGGCAGCAGGTCCGCGTATTGGAACTGCCCCGACAGCGCGCCTTCGACGCGGGTGTTGGCGCTCGGCACCGGCACAAAGCGCAGTTCGTCCAGCAGCGCCTCTCGCTTGCCGGCGTAGCCGTTGGCCGGCTCCTTGCGCGAGGCATAGTCGTCGAAGCGGACCAGCACGGTGAACTGGTCGGGCCGGCGTTCCTTGAACTTGTAGGGGCCGGTGCCGATAAAGTCCTTCAACTGCGGCGCGATGCTTTCCTTGGCCATGATGGCGGCCATGCCGGAGGGCAACGCGAGTTGCGCGAGCAGCGGCGCATACGGATTCTTGAGCTTGATCTCGACCGACAGCGGGCCCTTGGCGGTGAGTGAAGCGACTTCCTTGCCGACGGCCTTGCCGCGCGGCGACAGTTCCATCCAGCGCTGCAGCGAAGCCACCACGTCGTCCGACGTCAGCTCGCGGCCATTGTGGAACTTCACACCCTTGCGCAAGGCGATGGTGTAGGTGAGCCCGTCCTTCGACACCACGGGCATGGCCTCGGCGAGCATGGGCGCGACGTTCCAACTGGCGTCGAAGGTGAAGAGCGGCTCGTAGACGTGCTGCATGATCGTGCCGACCAGGTCGGCGGTGCTGATCATCGGGTCGAGGCCCTGCGGCTCTCCCACCATGGCCAGGTTGGCGGCCCCGCCCTTGGCAGGCGCCTGGGCAAACGCCGGTGCGCCGCCCATGCCGAGCGCTGCCGCCGCGAGGGCCACCGCACCGATGAAGCCGCGGCGCGCCGCTGCGGCATGCTTCGTTGTGGTGCCTGTCGCGTCGCCTTGGCGCGCATCCAGCGCGGAATGCACCAGCTTGTGTTCGGAAGATTGCATCGTGGACCTCGAAGTAATAGGATTACAACTCTAAGCAGTAAATATGCCAATAAGTCGATAATGCGATGGCTTGACATCCACCGCATGTAATATCTTTACACGAAAGCCCTCTTCCCATGCCAGTAGAAACCCTAGGCCAATCTCCTCTCGCCTCCGATCGGCAGGCCCGCCCCCTGTCTCCCGCAACCCGCGCCGGCGGCTTTGTGTTCGTCTCGGGGCAGGTGCCGACCGACGACCATGGCGAGGTCATCGTTGGCGGCATCGAGGCCCAGACGCGGCAGGTGTTCAAGCGCGTCGAAGCTGCGCTGGCCCTCGCAGGCTGCACGCTGGCCGACGTGGCCAAGGTCAATTGCTGGCTCGCCGATGCGCGGGATTTCGGCAGCTTTAACCGTGTCTACATGGAATGCTTCGGCGAGCACCGGCCGGCGCGGTCCACCGTCGAGGCGCGGCTCATGATCGACGCCAAGGTGGAGATCGACGTGACGGCCTACAAGGATTGACGTCCCAGGCAAGAAACGCCGGAACCGCGGTCTGTCGCCGGCCGTGCCAAAGTGTGTTCTCCGGTGTGCTCGGGTGTGGTCCCGTGTCGCCCGGCGCGTCCCCGGGTGTAATAGCATGGGGGCCGTCTCACCTTCACACCACCTAGTGACTGTTTCATGAAAAAAACAATTGACGTCGTCGCCCTCGGCGAAGCGATGATCGAGTTCAACCAGACCCATCCCGGCCAACCGCAATTCCTGCAAGGTTTCGGTGGCGACACGAGCAACGCGGTGATCGCGGCGGCCCGTGCCGGCGCCAGCGCGGCCTACCTGACGCGCGTCGGGCAGGACAGCTTCGGCCAGGCGCTCATCGACTTGTGGAACGGTGAGAACGTCGGCACCGAAATGGTGGAACGCGACCCGGTTCATCCCACCGGCATCTACTTCGTGACGCATGGCGCCAACGGCCATGAGTTCAGCTACCTCCGCGCCGGCTCGGCCGCCAGCCGCATGACGCCCCAGTGGCTCGCGTCCGGCGTTGGCGACACCATTGCCGCCGCCCGCGTGCTGCACTTGTCGGGCATTTCGCTGGCGATCTCGCCAAGCGCCTGCGACACCGCCTTCGCCGCGATGCGCATCGCCCGTGAAGCCGGCACGCTGGTGTCCTTCGACTCCAACCTGCGCCTCAAACTCTGGCCGCTGGACCGCGCCCGGGCCTGCATGGCGCAAGCCGTGTCGATGTGCGACGTGTTCCTGCCCAGCATGGAAGACGTGACCGCGCTGGTCGGCATCAGCGACCCCGACGAAGTGGCCGACTGGGGCCATGCGCAGGGCGCGCCCATCGTGGTGCTCAAGCTCGGTGGCGACGGCGCCCTCATCAGCGAAGGCATCGGCGCGGCCAACCGGCGCGAACGCATTCCGGGCCGCAAGGTGCAGCTGGTCGACGCCACCGGCGCGGGCGACTGCTTCTGCGGCAACCTGCTGGCCCAGCTGGCCAAGGGCACGCCGGTGGTGCAGGCCGCGCGCTATGCCAACGCGGCGGCGTCCATCGCCGTACAGGGCTTTGGCGCCGTGGCGCCTTTGCCGCGCCAGGCGGACGTGGAGGCCGTGCTGTGAGCGCCAGCGCATCGCTGGTGGCGGTGGACTGGGGCACGTCTTCGCTGCGCGGCGCGCTGATGGCGGCGGACGGCCGGGTCATAGAGGAACGGCCTTTTTCGCGCGGCATCATGACGGTGGCGCCGGGCGGGTTTGCGGACGTCTTCAATGAATGCTTCGGCGACTGGCTTGCGCCCAGCGGCGGGCTGTGCCTGGTGTCGGGCATGGCCGGCAGCCGCCAGGGCTGGCGCGAGGCGCCCTACTGCGCCTGCCCCGCCGGCTTCGAC
>JAQGNA010000483.1 GCA_028292075.1 Rhodoferax sp.
ATTTGTCCGCCCTTGAGCGCGGCCAGCCCGAGGATGGTGTTGACCACTGTAGTCTTGCCCACGCCGTTGCGGCCGATCAGCGCCACGCGCTCGCCAGGACCGACTTGCAGGTTCAGCCCGTGCAGCACGTGGGCAGCGCCATAGTAGGCGTGGACGTCCGTCAGTTGCAGCAGCTCATTCATGCGGTGCTCCCCAGATAGGCCTCGCGCACGCGCGGGTCGGCCCGGACCTGGGCCGGCCGCCCGCTGGCGATGACACGGCCCAGCTCGAACACGGTGATCTCGTCGGAAATCCCAAACACGACGTCCATGTCGTGCTCCACCAGCAGCACGGACACTTCCCAGCGGGAGATCAGCTGCTGCAGGTGCCGGGCGAGATCGTGCGACTCCTGAACCGACAAACCGGCCATCGGCTCGTCCAGCAGCAGCACGCTGGGGCGTCCGACCAGGGCAAGCGCCAGGTCGAGACGACGCTGCACGCCGTAGCCGAGGTCTTCGGCCGTCGCTTCGGCCAGGCGCAGCAGGTCCAGCTCCTGCAATACCGCGTCGGCGTCGCTGCCGCTGTCGGTCACGCCCATCTTGTGCGACGCCAGTTCAACCTGCTCGCGCACCTTCATCTGGCCGAAGATGCTGGTGCGCTGGAAGCTGCGCGAGAGGCCGCGCATGCGGCGCTGCGTGGCGCCGAGCGCGCTCACGTCCTGCCCGCCCAGTTGCACCGAGCCGCGGGTCAGGCGTACCCGGCCGGTGATGGCGTCAATGACGGTTGACTTGCCGGCGCCGTTCGGTCCGATTAGGCCGCGGATCTGGCCGCGCTTCAGCGTCAGCGAAACGCCGTCCACCGCCTTCACGCCGCCATAGTGGATGGCCACGTCGTTCGCTTCCAAAACATAGTCGCTCATGGGAGGCGCCTTTCGGTGCTGTGCCGCTGCGGCGGCGTTGGGATGGGCTTCGACCGGGGCCACGCCGGGCACCCGGGCTTGCGCGGCAGGTGCCTTCCGGCCCTGGAACAGCTTTTTCAATGCCCCGGCGATGCCGGTCGGCGAGAACACGATCACGGTGATCAGGGCCACCCCGAAGATCGCCATCCAGTGGCTGGCGTAGTCGCCCAGGATGTCCTTCGCCAGGAAGTAGACGACGGCGCCGACGGCCGGGCCCCACAGCGCCTTGTAGCCCCCCACCACGACCATCATCAGCCCCACGCCGGACAGGCTCCAGTGCAGGTTCTCCGGCGACACGAAGCCGGTGTTGAGCGCCGACAGCAGCCCGGCCACGCCGGTCACCGTGGCCGACAGCGCGTAGACGGCGGCCCGCGGCACCAGCGTGCGGATGCCGATGAAGCGCGCGCGCTCCTCGTTGTCGCGCACGGCTTCGGTGATGCTGCCGAAGCGGCTCTGCAGCAACAGCGCCAGCAGCAGCATCACCACCACCATCGCCACCCAGCACACCATGAACATGGTGGCCGGCTTGAGGATCGCCGACACCGGCACGCCGAACAGCTTGGACGGCCAGTCGATGTTCATGCCGTCGGCGCCGCCGGTGATGCCGCGCGCCTTCGAGGCGGTAAGGAAGAACATCTGGCCGATGGCGAGCGTCAGCATGCCGAAGGCGACGCCCGGCACCCGCACGATCACCAGGCCCACCAGGAAGGCCAGCACGGCGATGGCCGCCAGCGTGAACAGCAGCGCGGCCTCGGCCGGCATGGCCTGCGCCTGCAGCACCATGCCCACGCCGTAGCCGGCGCCGCCGAAGAACAGCGCATGGCCGAAGCTGGCCATGCCGTTCTGCCGCAGCAACAGGCCCACGCCGCTGGCGAACACCGCATAGATGATGGCCTGGGTGAGCAGCGATAGCACCGTGCTGGAACTGACGGTGGCCGCGACCACGCCGCCCAGCGCGAGCGCGGCGACGGTGTTGAGTCCGATACGTTGAATGGATGACATGGGAACTCCTGACTAGCGTGGGAAAGCGTTCATGGTTTCAACGCCATGCCGGGTTGCGGGACGGAGCCGAGACCTTTCCAGAACACCGCGGAACTGGCTTGGCCAGGCCGCTGGTGTGGCCAACGGAGAGGGGGTTGGTGACCACACGAAGTGGGCAAGCCTGGGGGTGTTCATGTCCTGCTGCCGGCAAGGCCGGAGGGTTTCCAGATCAGGATGAACACCATGATCACGAAGGGCAGCACGGCGGCGAAGTCGGGGATGTACACGGCGCCCATGGCTTGCACCATGCCCAGCGCCATGGCGGCGATGAAGGCGCCGGTCAGCGAGCCGAGGCCGCCGATGACCACCACCACGAAGGAATCGATGATCACGTCCGCACTCATCGACGGCGACAGCGAGAGGAACGGCGCCGCCACCACGCCGGCCAGGCCCGCGAGGGCGCAGCCCAGACCGACCACGCCGGCGCTCAGCAGGTCGGTGTTCACGCCCTGCATCGCGGTGGTGGTGGGGTCGGTGCTGGCGGCCCGCACGAACAGGCCGATCTTCGAGAAGCGCAGCCACAGGCTCAGGCCGAGCGCCACCAGGGCGCCCACCGCCACCACGCCGAGCCGGTAGGCCGGCAACTGCAGGCCGAAGAGATCGACCGAGGTGTTGAGGAGCTCGGGTGCGGCCACCGACAGGTTGCTCTTGCCCCACACGGTCTGCACGAAGTCCTCGATGATCAGCAGCAGGCCGAAGGTGACCAGCACCACGGAGAGCGGATCGCGGTCCTGCAACAGCCGGAAGCCGTAGCGGTCGAGCAGCACGCCGAACGCCGCCATGATGGCCGGCGACGCTGATCCGGCGGGTGATGCCGCCATCGCGTGGCTGACGGCGCCCGGTGACGGGACGGGGACCTTCCAGGTGATGCGGGTGTCGCTCGCGGA
>JAQGNA010000484.1 GCA_028292075.1 Rhodoferax sp.
CAACGGTGCTGCTCGACCGCGAGATCGACGACCCCGGCTGCGACCTGGTGGAGACCGCCCACATGGACGGCGGCCTGCTCGCCGTGCGGCACCTGCTGTCGCTCGGGCACCGGCGCATCGCCTGCATCGGCGGGCCCGATTACGTGACCGCGGGCGAACAGCGCATCCAGGGCTGGCGCATGGCGCTGGCCGAATCGGGCGCCGCATCGGAGGCGAACGAACTGCTGTGGCGCGGCGGCTTCACCAGCCAGGGCGGCTACGAGGCCATGCATGCCATCCTGCGGCTGGATGCCGGCGGGGAAGGCGATGGCCGTGAGGGTGGCGAGGGTGGAGACACCAGCGCGCCGCGGCCATCGGCGGTGTTCGTCTGCAACGACCTCATGGCCATCGGCGCGCTGCGTGCCATCCACGAATGCGGTCTGCGGGTGCCCGACGACATTTCCATCGTCGGCTTCGACGACATCGAACTTTCGGCCTACACCAGCCCGCCGCTCACCACCGTGGCCCAGCCCAAGGACCGCATCGGCGCACTGGCCGTGGACATGCTGCTGGAGCGTGTCACCGGCCGCCGACTTGCCACCCGCAAAGTGGTGCTGCAGCCCGAGCTGCGCGTGCGGGCCTCCACTGCGCGGCCGGCTCGCCGTCAGGGCATTGCCGCCACCTCGAGTGCCGTTGCCCCATCCACCGCCAATGTCACTTCACTGCCATTCGATGAACCCAGTATCTTCTCCTGACGCCATTCCTGACGCCATCTCTGTTGCCGTCCCTGCCGCGCCCCGCATCGTGGTCATCGGCAGCCTCAACATGGACCTGGTGCTGCGCGTGTCGCATGCGCCCGCCGCCGGTGAAACGCTGCACGGCCATTCGATCCAGAGCCTGCCCGGCGGCAAGGGCGGCAACCAGGCCGTCAGCTGCGCACGCCAGGGCGCGAGCGTCAGCCTCATCGGTTGCATCGGCGCCGACGCGCACGGCCAGGCGCTGCGCACCGCGCTGCAGGGCGACGGCGTCGACACCGACGCGCTGCGCACCGACGCCACCGCCACCACAGGCACCGCGCTCGTCATGGTGGAAGACACGGGCCAGAACCGCATCGTCGTCATCGCCGGTGCCAACGCCAGCCTGCAGATCGACGAGCCTGCGCTGAACCAGCGCCTGGCCGGCGCCGCCTTCCTCGTCACCCAGTTCGAAACCCCGCTGCCGCAGGTGGCACTCGGTATGCGCCTGGCCCGGGCGGCCGGTTGCAAGGTGCTGCTCAACCCGTCGCCCATGCAGCCCTTCGACGCGGCGCTCTGGCCGCTGATCGACACCCTCGTGGTGAACGAGGTGGAAGCCAGCGAGCTGGCCGGCACCACCGTGTCAACACCCGCTGACGCGGCCATCGCCGGCGCCGCCCTGCGCGCCCGCGGCGTGGCCCGCGTGATCGTCACCCTCGGCTCAGCCGGCGCCGTGGCCGTGGACGCTACCGGCGCCCGCCATCACACCGCGCCGCAAGTCAAGGTGGTCGACACCACTGCCGCCGGCGACACCTTCCTCGGCGCCGTCGCCGTGGCGCTGGGCGCCGGCAGGTCGCTCGACGAAGCCGTGAGCCTCGGCATCCGCGCCGCCGCTCTATGCGTCACCCGCCCCGGCGCGCAGCCGTCCATCCCCACGCGCGAAGAAGTCCTGCAAAGCCCACCCACCACCCCCTGGACCGTCCTGTGAAACGCACCGCCCTCCTGCACGCCGAACTCTCCCGCGTCATCGCCACCCTTGGTCACGGCGACATGCTCGTCCTCGGCGACGCCGGCCTGCCCATCCCGCAAGGCCCGAACGGCCCCTTGCGCATTGACCTGGCCGTCACCCCCGGCCTGCCGCCCCTCGCCGACGTGCTCCGTGCCGTGCTCACCGAGATGCAGGTCGAGCGCGTCGTGCTGGCGCGTGAGACGCTGGCAAGGGAGCCGGGCAACGCGTTGCCGGTTTGGTGTGCTGGTCAGCTGACGGTGACGCCAGAGCTGGTGTCGCATGAGGAGTTGAAGCGGTTGACGGCTAGCGCCAAGGCCGTGGTGCGGACGGGCGAGTGCACGCCTTATGCGAATGTGGTGTTGATTGCGGGGGTGACGTTTTGAGGGGGTGAGCGCGATTGCGATCGATCCTGCGCGATCAGGCGGCAGGGTGGCGTGAGGGGTTGCTTGGTTCAACTGTGTTTTTGCACCGTATAACCGGAAAGGTGCTTGAAAAGACGGGGGAATATTCCCCGCGGAGGCGCGGGGCGAGGGCGCCCGGTTTGCTGGTTATATTTCGGAAATGAAAACGAAATCAGGTTATGCCGCACAGGAGAGGCCGTCGTGAGCTTTGCGACGTATGAGAAGCTTGATGTGGCGTGCGAACAGTTAGACGTCGCGCTTCGGCTGTTCTTCGAAGGCAAGGCGTACTTCGCGGTGATCACCCTTGCCGGAGCAGCAGAGGAGTTGCTCGGCGCGCATGTCAAGGCCAAGGGCGGATCGACTTCTCTTGAGGAATTGGTTAAGGGCGCAGTCCGCATTTCCTCTGCACTTTCCGGTGCTCCGTCGAAGCCGAAGGACATCATGAAGATCGCCAACTACCCGCGGAACGCATCGAAGCACATGGACGACGCGGCCGACGCCCAACTTAGGATCTACGTGAAGCGAGACGCGACCGACCTACTGGGCCGCGCTGTGGACAACTACTATCGCCTCATGGAGC
>JAQGNA010000512.1 GCA_028292075.1 Rhodoferax sp.
TGGTGTGGCGTCGATACGGATGTCAACGCCCGTTGAATCGCCGGCGAATGTCAGCGGCGGTGGCCAGCGGTCTGCCGAGGGCCGCCGCCGCTTCGGCAGCCTGCTGCACGAGGTCGCTGTTTCCGGCGGCGCGGCGCCCGTCCTTCATGAGCAGGTTGTTCTCGAAACCAACCCGCGCATGTCCGCCCAGCGCCGCTGCCGCCGTGATGCAGGCGTTTTCGGTGGCACCGAAGGCACACACGGCCCAGGGCTCCGGGCCTTCATGCTCGGCCAGAAAGGCCAGCAGATCGCGCGGGCTGGACGTCTGGCCGGCCGAATAGCGACCCAGCACGAATAACAGGAACCACGGGGCCTCCGGCACCACGCCGGCAAGTCGCAAGGCATGCCAGCGGCGAACGTCGGCCGCGTCGTAGAGGATCACCTGCGTCATGACACGCTCGCGGGCGAGCCAGCCGAAGAATTCACGCAGGCCCTCGTCGCCGATTTCCGGCCGGTCGATCTCGCGCAGGCCGATCGACACCGCCTCGGGCCGCAGTGAACGGACCATCGCGATCTGGGCCGGCGCCTGGTAGAGGCCAGCGGCTTCGCTGGTGACCTGTAGCACCATTTCGTCGCCCACCGCCCGGCGCACCACTTGGAGCGCCTCGCGGTAGCCGTCGGCGTCAAGGCGATGCCGTCCCTGCGCGTCGCGGATGTGCATGTGGAGCATGGCGGCGCCGGCGTCGAGGCACGATTTCGCAGTGTCGGCCAGGGTCGTCGAGGTGATCGGCACCGCGGCATGGTCGGTAGGCTGCTTGTAGGCACCGTTCGGGGCGACGGTGATGATCAGCGCGTCGTCGTGGAAGGCGGTCATGGCTTGTTCTCCGCAGGGGTGGCTGGGGTGGCTGGCGTGGCGCACGGCTCGCCGCGGTCGATGGCGGGCAGTTCGGGAGCCAGCAGGGCCAGCCCCTGGCGCAACAGCGCGTCGTAGCGGGCGCGTTCCGCGCGGCGACGGTCGTCGGGCCAGTCGAAAAAGCCCTTGCCGGTCTTCATGCCGAGCTGGCCCGCCGCCACTTTGTCGCTCAGCGCACGGGCCGGCTCTGTGGCATTCGAAAGGGTCGGGTACATGGTGGCCGCGGCGGCGCAATGCACGTCGATGCCGGCATGGTCGCGCTGCAGCACCGGGCCTGCGGCCAGGTAGCGAAAGCCGAAGCCGAAGCGTACCGCGGCGTCCACATCCTCCGCCGATGCGATGCCTTCGTCGATCAGCGCAAAGGCTTCGCGTGACAGCGCATGTTGCAGGCGGTTGGCGAGAAAGCCCGGTTTGTCCTTGCGGACCAGCACCGGCACGCTGCCGCAGGCCCGCATGAAACCGGACAGCCACGTTGCGTAGCCGGGCTCGGTGGCGGTCCCGCACACCACTTCGACCAGCGGCACCAGGTGGGCCGGCATGAAAAAGTGGAGGCCGATCATTCGTTCGGTGCTGCCCAGGCCCGCGCCGATCGCACTGATCGGAAAACTCGAGCTGTTGCTGGCCAGTACGGCGCCCCGCGGTGCCAGGGTTTCAAGCTGGGCAAACAAGGCCTGCTTGGCGGCCAGTTGCTCCGTGATGCATTCGACCACCAGCGCAACGCCTGACCAGAGCACTTCTTCCAGCGTGGCCACGGAGGCGATCAAACCGGCACGGTGGCCGAGGCCAGCGGCATCCAGTTCGGCCAGTGCATGAGCGCCGATGCGGATGCGCTGGGCTTCGTTCGGGTCGACCACCGTGACCCGGGCGCCGCCCCGGGCAAGCACGATCGCCACGTCGGCGCCCATGGTGCCGCCGCCCACCACGACGGTCTCAGCGCCGTGCGCCACTGAATGCTGCTGCATCTGCATGTCTCCTGCCCAAAGCCAAGTGCTGGGGATGCGACGCAGTCTAGTGACATGGCATTGCCTGGTCAAAACGATTTTTTCGATAGACTGATCGGCCATGAAGATCAATTGGACCGCGAACGAACTCGATGTGTTCCTCACCTTGGCTGAAACGCTGAGCTTTCGCCGCACGGCGCTGCAGATGCATCTCTCGCAGTCGGCGGTGTCCGGTACGGTGGGACGACTCGAGGCCATGCTGGCCGCGCGCCTGTTCGACCGCACCACGCGTGCCGTGCAGCTGACCGACGCCGGCCGCGTCTTCGCGGAACAGGCGCGGTTCGTGCGGCACCAGATGGAAGAGGCGATGCGGCGCGTGCGGGAAGTTGCCGACCTGCAGGTCGGCCGGGTGTCGGTGGCGGCGCTGCCGTCGCTGGCTGCCACCGTCGTGCCCCTGGCATTTGCGCGATTCGCCGAAGCGCATCCCGGCGTTCAACTTGCCCTTGTCGACCGTTTGGCCGATGACGCTTTCGAGATGGTTCGCGCCGGCCGGGTCGACTTCGCCCTGACTGCCGCGAACCCCAGCTACGCCGACCTCGACTACACGCCGTTGTCGGCCGACGCCTTCGTGCTGCTGCTGCCCGAAGAGCATGCACTGGCGCACGGCAAAGCCGCGTTGCGTTGGGCGGACATCGCCGGCCTGCCGCACGTGTCGATGCCACCCGGTACCAGCGTGCGGCAGTACGTCGATGAAGTGCTGCTTGGCCACAAGCTGCGTTTCGTGCCGCGTTACGAAGTCGAGTACCTCGCCACGATTGCGGCGCTGGTTGCGGCGGGTGTGGGGGTCAGTGCCTTGCCGGGGCTCGCGGCGCGGGTGGCGCAGCGGCCGGGTGTGGTTCAGCGGCGGCTCGTCAGCCCCTTGCTGCGCCGACCCATCGGGCTCGTGAGTCTGAGGAACCGCAGTCTGTCCCCGGCCGCGAAAGAAATGGTGGCGTTGCTGCGCGTGGAGATGGAAGCCGCATCGCTCGAGGGTCCTGCTGGTGTCGCTCGAGCAAAGTGATCGGCTGATGGCGGAGACAACGCGGTAGGCTTGCCATTTTTCGCCCTGCCACGCCGACCATGCCGCTGCTCAAGCCGTTCGCTCTCTTTTTCTTCACTGCCCTGGTGGAAATTCTGGGCTGCTATCTGCCAATGCTTTGGCTCAACGGCCAGCGTTCGGCCTTGTGGCTCATTCCTGGCGCCGTTTGCCTGGCTGCTTTTGCCTGGCTGCTGACGCTTCATCCCGCTGCCTCTGGCCGGGTGTAC
>JAQGNA010000246.1 GCA_028292075.1 Rhodoferax sp.
GCCATGGTCCAGCCGTGGTTGGCCGCGCTCAGCCATTCGTACAGCACGCCCTCCAGCAGCCACGGCAAGCCCTGGCCTCCGTCCTCTGGTGCACAGGCCAGCGCCGGCCAGCCCGCGGCGACAAACGCCTGGTAGGCGGCGCGAAAGCCCGGCGGCGTGGTGACCACCCCGGCGTCCCACCGGCAGCCCACCTCGTCGCCCACCCGCGAAAGCGGCGCGACCACCTCGGCCACGAACTTGCCGGCCTCCTCGAGCACCTGCGCCATCAGCGCGGCGTCCGCTTCGGTCAGCCCCTCGAGCGCCCGCAACTGCTCAGGCGCCCGCAGTACGTCGAACAACAGGAAACCGGTATCGGCAAGGTTGGGCTGGTAGGACATGGTCAAAAAAATGGATGACAACAACAGAACCCGTGGCACCGGCTTCGCCGGGCTGCAGGTGTCGCCCTCTGCAAGCCTCTCCCGTTCTTGTCGCAGGAGGGTGGGCGGCGACATGCGTGATCGGCCTTCCCGGCCGATCCGGGGGCAGTGCGTCAACCTGGGGCGTGCTAGCTCTCCGCGGTGAACCCGATCTGCTTGACGAGAGGTCCCCAGCGCTCGAACTCGGCCTGCTGGTCGGCCGCCATTTCCTGTGCGGTCGTGCCATGCGCCAGCAGGCCGACCATCGCCAGTGCGTCGATCACCGACTTGTCGTTCAGCGCCTGGTTGATGGCGGCATTGGCATTGGCCAGCGTGGCCGCCGGAATCCTGGCCGGCGCATAGAAGCCGAACCATTCCTCAGAGGTCACATCCGGGTAGCCCAGTTCGGTGAACGTGGGCACATCGGGCAGGAACGGCGAGCGGCGCTTGCCCGAAGTGGCCAGCACGCGCACGCGGCCGGCCTTCATGTACTGGAGGTAGTCGCCGCTCGGGTTCATGGCCGCGGCGATCTGGCCACCTACCAGGTCGGTGATGCTGGGCACCGTGCCGCGGTAGGGCACGTGCTTGATCTCCGAGCCGGTGCGCAAGTTCAGCAGCGCGCCCAGCAGGTGCGGCATCGAGCCCGCGCCCGGCGTGCCGAAGCTGGCCTTGTCGGGGTTGGCCTTGGCCCAGGCAAGGAAATCCTTCAGCGTGGTGACGCTGGCCGGCACCAGCGGGCCGACCGCCAGGCCGTGGAACATGATCGCGCCGATCGATACCGGGGTCACGTCGCCCGGCTTGTAGCTGAGCTTGGGGTAGATGTAAGGGTAGACGGAGAGCGCCGACACCGGGGCCAGCGTCAGCACCGAGCCGTCGGCAGGCGATGACTTCAGGCTTTCGACCGCGATGCGGCCACCCGCGCCCGGCTTGTTTTCCACATAGCCGGGGTTGCGGCTGTAGGCCGTGCCACCGATCTTCTCGGCCACGCGGCGGGCCACGCTGTCGCCCGCGCTGCCGGCCGGAAAGCCGTAGTAGATCTTGACCTGGTCGAGCGGTTGGGCCGTGGCCTGCGCACGGGCCAGGGGCGAAAGGGCGGCCAGCGCGGCGGCGCTGCCGACCGTCTGGATGAAATGACGGCGATGGTTCATGGGGAGAACTCCTGTGGTGCGGAAAGGCGGATCAGAAGGTGTGGCGGATGCCGAAGTTCACGCCGCTCTGCGACGCGCCGGCGGCCGGATTGCTGCCGGCGGCACCACCGCTGACCGACACGGCGGCCAGGCGGTCGTTGCGGATGTGGCCAACCTGGCTGTACACGGCGGTGCGCTTCGACAGGCTGTAGACCACGCGGGCGACCAGCATGCTGGAGTCGCGGTCGTCCACGTTCTTGTAGCGCAGGCTGAGCCATTGGCCTTCCACGGTGAGGGCCGGTGTGAACGGGTAGGACGCACCCACGTACCAGAGGTTGCTCTTGGGCTTGACCGCGTCGCCGTCGTTGTCGCGGCGCAGCAGGCCGCCTGCGATCTTGGCATCGCCCAGCTTGACGTAGCCGCCCAGCGCGAGCCGGTTGTCCTTCTTGCTGCTGCTGTTCAGGTTGCCGAAGATCAGGTCGGTGGCACTGGCCGGCGTGCGGCCACGCTGGCTGTCGTAGCCGAGCGATGCGCCCCAGGCCGGCGTGTCGTACTTCACCAGCGCCGACCAGTCGCGGCAGGCCTGCTTGTCGCTGCCGCTCTCGCCGGGGCAGTTGGTGCCCACCGGGCTCGGGCCGGCGTTGACCGTGTCCCTGCCGAAGCTGTAGCCGGCGCCGACGCTCAGGTTGCCGAAGCTGCCGCGGTAGGCCACGGCGTTGTCGGTGCGCGCGTTCGGAATGTACGGGTCGAGCGAGCCCATGGCGTAGATCGCCGGGCCGATCAGATCGGAGTCGAGGACCGACCAGAACAGCATCGAATACTGGCGGCCCAGCGTCACGCTGCCCCAGGGGCCGGCCAGCCCCACATACGATTGCCGGCCGAACAGCCGGCCGCCCTGGCCGGAGGCACCGGTGTCCGGCGCAAAGCCCATCTCGAGCGTGAACACGCCGCGCAGGCCGCCGCCGAGGTCTTCCGTGCCGCGCATGCCGACCCGCGACGGGATCATGCCGGTGTTGCTGGGCACGCGCTGGATGCTTCCCACGCCATTGACCTTGTTCACCACCTCGACGCCGGCGTCGATGATGCCGTAGAGCGTGACCGCCGATGCGGGTGCCGCGCCCTGGGCCTGGGCGCCGTGCAGGGCAATGGCGCCGATGCCGAGCAGTACGGCGGTCCAGCGGGGAAAGTGCTTCTTGTTCATGTTGGTCTCCTCATTCCTCGTCAAAGTTAGGGCGACAGCCCGCCCCGCCGCGGGAAATGCGGCTTTGCGGTTGTCGTTCGTCTGGATACCCGCCTGTGGACGACCAGCAGGCGCGGCATGTGCCTTCGCACTCCGGGCGGCGGCCTCTTCACGGGCCACCGCTTCAATCGATTCAGGGCGGTCTGGGCTTGCCGCAACACGTGGCCGAGAAGGTGCGCAGGCACCGTCGCGAGCGCGCCGAGGCCGCATCGAGGACCGGAGCCGCACTCC
>JAQGNA010000523.1 GCA_028292075.1 Rhodoferax sp.
AGCCGGCATCGGCTTCTCGCTGAACAACAGCATGCTGATCATCGCGGGATCGCTGGTGGGCAGCTCGGGCGCGATCCTGAGCTACATCATGTGCAAGGCGATGAACCGCTCGTTCTTCAACGTGATCCTGGGCGGCTTCGGCGGCGACACGGCGGCCGCAAGCAGCGGTGCGACCGAGCAGCGGCCGGTAAAAAGCGGCAGCGCCGACGACGCGGCCTTCGTGCTGGCCAATGCCGAGACAGTGGTGATCGTGCCCGGCTACGGCCTGGCGGTTGCGCGCGCGCAGCATGCGGTGAAGGAGCTCGCCGCCAAGCTCACCGAAAAGGGGATCACGGTGAAGTACGCGATTCATCCGGTGGCCGGGCGTATGCCGGGCCACATGAACGTGCTGCTGGCCGAGGCCGAGGTGCCCTATGACCAGGTGTTCGAGATGGAAGACATCAACGGCGAATTCGGCCAGGTGGACGTGGCCATCATTCTGGGCGCCAACGACGTGGTGAACCCGGCCGCCCACACCAAGGGCAGCCCGATCTACGGCATGCCGATCCTCGAGGCCTACAAGGCGAAGACGGTGATTGTGAACAAGCGATCGATGGCCGCGGGCTATGCGGGACTCGATAATGAGCTGTTCTACATGGACAAGACGATGATGGTGTTCGGCGACGCGAAGAAGGTGGTTGAAGACATGGGAAAGGCAATTGAATGACCGAGAGAGTCTGGCTGAAGAGTTACCCGCCCGGAGTGCCGGCCGATATCGATACATCGCTGTATCCGTCGCTGGTGGCGTTGCTGGAGGAGAGCTTTACCAAGTATGCCGACCGCCCCGCGTACAGCTTCATGGGCCGCGACATCACCTATGCGCAAACCGACGCATTGAGCCGCAGCTTCGCGGGCTACCTGCAAAGCCTGGGCCTGGTCAAGGGCGACCGGGTGGCCATCATGATGCCCAACGTGCCGCAGTACCCGGTGGCGGTGGCGGCCATCCTGCGGGCGGGGCTGGTGGTGGTCAACGTCAACCCCCTGTACACGCCCCGAGAGCTCGAGCATCAGCTGAAGGACTCGGGCTCCAAGGCCATCGTGATCCTGGAGAACTTCGCCACCGCGCTGTCGCAGTGCATCAAGTCAACACCTGTTGAACATGTGGTGCTTTGCGCCATGGGCGACCAGCTCGGGCTGCTGAAGGGCGCGATCGTCAACTACGTCGTGCGCAACGTCAAGAAGATGGTGCCGGCCTACGATCTGCCATCGGCCGTGCGCTTCATCGACGCCCTGGCCAAGGGAACGCGGGCCGGCTTCAAGGCCTCGACCCTCGGGCCCGATGACGTGGCCGTGCTGCAGTACACCGGCGGCACCACCGGCGTGGCCAAGGGCGCCGTGCTGCTGCACCGCAACGTCATTGCCAACACCCTGCAGTCCGAAGCCTGGAACCAGCCGGTGATGGACGCGGTGCCGAAGAGCGAGCAGCCGACCAGCGTCTGCGCCTTGCCGCTGTACCACATCTTCGCCTTCACCGTGGGCATGATGCTGTCCATGCGCACCGGCGGCAAGCTCATCCTGATCCCGAATCCGCGCGACATTCCCGCGGTGTTGAAGGAGCTGTCTAAGCACACGGTGCACAGCCTGCCGGCGGTCAACACGCTGTTCAACGCACTGGCAAACCACCCCGACTTCAACACGGTGGACTGGAGCCACCTGAAGCTGTCTCTCGGTGGCGGCACGGCGGTGCAGGGCGCCATCGCCAAGCTGTGGCTCGAGAAGACCGGTTGCCCGATCTGCGAGGGCTACGGCCTGTCGGAGACATCGCCTTCCGCGGCCTGCAACCCGCCGACCAACAAGGAGTTCAGCGCCTCGATCGGCGTGCCGATTCCGGGCACGATCTTTCGTCTGCTCGACGACGACGGCAACGATGTGCCGTTAGGCCAGCCTGGCGAGATCGCCATCAAGGGTCCGCAGGTCATGGCCGGCTACTGGCAGCGCCCGGATGAGACGGCGAAGGTCATGACGCCCGACGGGTTCTTCAAGTCGGGCGACATTGGCACGATGGACGAACGCGGCTACTTCAAGATCGTGGACCGCAAAAAGGACATGATCCTGGTGAGCGGCTTTAACGTGTATCCGAACGAGATCGAAGACGTTGTGGGCCGCCTCGACGGCGTGCTCGAATGCGCCTGCGTGGGCGTGGCCGACGAGAAATCAGGCGAAGCGGTGAAGCTGGTCATCGTGAAGAAGAACCCCGACCTCAGCGAAGCCGATGTGCGCGCCCACTGCAAGGCGAATCTCACCGGCTACAAACAGCCGCGCACCATCGAGTTCCGCGCCGAGTTGCCCAAGACGCCGGTCGGCAAAATCCTGCGGCGCGAGCTTCGGGACAAGAAGCCCGCCGTCGCCGCGTGACGCTTGCGCCAACGTCGCAAGCTGACGCTCGCGGGGCCGGGGCAGGCAAGGTCGAAGCGATGACCACGGCCATCCTGAGTGCGCTGCCCGAGGAGCAGGAGGGGCTGGCCGCGCTGATGGACGGCGGCCGCACCGTGCGCCATGCGGCGCGCGACTTCCACCTCGGCCACTGGCAGGGCGCTCCGGTGGTGTTCTGCCTCTCGCGCATCGGCAAGGTCGCGGCGGCCACCACAGCGTCGACCTTGATCGAGCGCTTCGGCGTCCAGCGCATCGTGTTCACCGGCGTGGCCGGCGGCCTGCATCCCGATGTGCAGGTGGGCGACACGGTGATCGCCAGCGAGTTTCTGCAGCACGACATGGACGCGTCGCCGCTCTTTCCGCGCCACGAGATCCCGCTGTATGGCCTGAGCCGGTTTCCTGCAGATGTTGCCCTGGCCGATCGACTCGCTGTCGCTGCGGATGGCGCCGACGGAATCGACGCGGCCACCCGGGCTCGCTTCCAGCTGCACCGCATGCGCATCCACCGCGGGCTGCTGGTCAGCGGCGACCGCTTCGTGTCATCGGCTGGTGAGGCGCAGGCCCTGCAGTCGGCCCTGCCCGACGCCCTGGCCGTCGACATGGAAGCCGCCGCCGTGGCCCAGGTGTGCCACGACCACGGCATCCCCTTCGCCGCCATTCGCCACATCTCCGACCGCGCCGACGACGCTGCGCACCTTGATTTTCCGGCGTATCTGAAGCAAGTGGCGGCACTGCAGGCGCGTGCGGTGATCATGCGGTTCCTGCGGGGCGCGGCGTAGCGGTTGCTTCTGACCCTGGTGCTTCTCCGGGGGATGCTTCGACAGGCACAGCATGAACGGGAATCGGGTCTGGACTGGCGCGGCGCATGGATGCGAGGTGTCAATGGGCCGCTGCAGTAGCGGAAAGATGCTTCGACGGGCTCAGCACGAACGGGGGCGGTAGGGCCTGGCCGGCTCGTCATGAACAAGACGTTGCGTCGACGGGCTGCGAAGGGGCCGAGGCATGCTTCGACAAGCTCAGCACGAACGGAGGCGGCGGACGCGCGTGCCTCCTTCCAGAAACACCATGGAACCGGCTCCGCCGAGCCATCGGTTTTGCCCCCTGCAAGCCTGTCCTGAGCTTGTAGAAGGAGGGGTGGCGCGACACGCTGTGCGCAACCCGGGGGTGTGCCTAGCTCAACCAGCCCTTGCGGCTGAAGTACCACATGGGAACCAGTGCGCTGGCCA
>JAQGNA010000561.1 GCA_028292075.1 Rhodoferax sp.
ATTTGGTGTCGCCGGCACCGATTGATGTGCCGGCGGTGTTGTAGAACACCAGTGTGACGAGGGTGGTGCAGCGGTGGGCGCCCGTGTAGACGCTGAACTCGTACCGCGCGCCGGCCAGGGCAGGGTAGCGGTTGCTGTACATGATGCCGATGCTGTCTGTGCCGGGAACCCCGTGGAACAGGTGCGCCGAGTGGCCGCCGATCGGAGTCCAGTCGGCGCCGACCGCGTCAATGCCATAGACCATGCCGCCGATGGCGTCGTAGAAGTTCCAGTTGGCCGTGCCGCTGGCGAACGAGGTGTTGGGCAGCATGTTGCGGCCCGCGCCCAGCGTGATCGCCCCGTCCGGCAGGTGGATGGTGCCGTCGTTCTTGATGCGAAACCCCGTGCCCGAGCCCGAGTAGTTCGCCGAACGCATGCCAAGGGCGTCAATGATGATGCCGCCGACCGCGCCGTCGCCGATGTAGGCGGTGCCGCGCACGATGGCATTGCTCATTTCGGCCGTGCCGTCGCCCCAAATCACCCAGCCTGCCGAGCCCGACACATAGTTGGTCGACGCGATGTACTGGCCAACGGAGATCCGCCCTGCTACCAGCTTGCTGGCCGACACGTTTGCAATCTTCGCGTTGTCGACGGCGAGATTCGCCATCTTCGCGTTGGTGACCTGAAGGTCTTGGATGAACGCGTTGGTGCTGTAGATGCCGGCCGGGTAGGTCACGCCATCGATGACGGTGGGCACGTTCAAGATGGTGAACGGCTTGCCGGCGCCGGTCAGAGCCTTCACCAGCGCCGTCACATCCTGCCCGGTCGTCACCGCGAGGCCGTTGGTGCCGCCTGCCGGCGTAGTGCTCAGCACGCCGTCAATCGATTCCCACTTGATCCACAGGTGCCAAGTGGTGGCTGGGTTCGTGGGATAGGCGAAGACCGTGCCTGTGAACTGGGTAATCTCCACAGCGGTAGCGAAGGTGGGCAGCGCTCCGGTGCTGTAGGTCGCGCCGTAGACCACTGTGCGGCCGTGCCCGTGGCCCTGTGAATACACAGGACTATCGTGCTCGACAAACAGATTGGAGATTGCTGCGGCGACCGTGAACCCGGTTGGCGTCGGCGGTGGCGTCAGGTCCGGTTCATATGGGACCGGATCCCCTCCCCCGCCGCCCGGGTTGGTCGCGCCACCGCCTGTGCCCAGGTTGGTCCCAGGCTTCAAGCCGCGGTAACTCCCGGCACCGCCCCGAAAGTCGGCAAGGCCGGCGTCCACCAGGTCGCGCATGGTGACGCCGCGATCGAGGATGTTGCCGGTCTTGCCCATGTAGGTGCGCATGCTCTCGGTCATGCGCTGCTGCCAGTTCGGCGCGTTCGCCGATGGAAGGTCTTTGCGGTCGTCCGTGCTCATTGCTCGAACTCCCCCATGGCGGAGGCGATGGCCACTTGTTGCACCGGCCCGGCGCTCGACACGCCGATCTGCCAGTCGGTCGCCGTGAAGCCCGAAGGCAGGCGAAACGGCTTGCGGTTGACGACGATCTTGGTGTATTTCAGCGTGGTGGTGGTGGGCGCGGACAGCACGGCCGGCATGCGGGCCACCAGCGCCGTGACCTGCGCAGCCGTCAATGGGCCGGCGGTGACTTCCACCGTCACCGGCCACAGGTCGGCAACAACCCGGCCCGCGGCGAAGTTGGTCAAAGGCGCCTGCCAGACCTTGGACACGAAGCGTGCGGTCATCAGCGCCGCGCCCGCGTCCCACTTCTTGATGGACCCGGCCGCGTCGAGCACGTACAGGTGGTCCTGCAGCAAGTCGAAGAACACCGCGGCATAGCCTGTGTCGAGGTAATAGATGCCGGCCGGGGCCAGCGGATCGATGAGGAAGCCGCGGCGCACCGCGCCGGCGTCCGTGAAGAAGCAGATGTACGAACCCTCGTACATGGCCGCCACCATGCCGGCCGGGTTCATGGCCTGCCAGTCGTCACGGGTCAGCACGCCGGCGGTCAGCAGCTTGGCGCCGCCCTCCCCGAAGTACGCCAGGCCATCGGGGCAAGGCCAGGCCACGCCATGGCCGAACGACACCACGCCGCGCCCTGCCACACAGCTTTGCGCGATCTCCAAGGGTTGCTCGTCCAGCGAGTCCGGCGACGTGCCGGCGACCAGCAGCGGCTTGCCCGTGGTGAGCACCAGCAGGCGCTGGCCAAACACGGCCAGGGCCACCGGCTTGGCGTCCGGCGGCAGTGTCTCGAAGGCGATGGGCCAGGCGTACGGCTTGTAGGCGATCGCATAACGCACCGCATTGCCGGAGATCGCCGCGACCATGCCATTCCACATCGCCGTGAGGTTGCGCAGGTCGGAGGGCGGTGGCAACCAGCCGTCGGTGGGCAGGACTTCGCCCAGGCTGCGGCCATCGTCGGTGCTGGTGGCGGTGCCGGCCACGATCTCGCGCAGGAAGTAGAACTCGGTGTCGCCGCTCTGCCCCGACTGGGTGCGGTAGATCCGCACCCGGTTGATGGTGTAGGCACCTGCGGGCGCGGTGGCAATGCCACTGAGTGCGATCGTGGCATCTTGAGGGCCGATCCACGCGGAGGACACGGGCGCCGGCGCGCTTTCTTCGCCCTGCGCCGTCACATAGGTGTAGGTGTAGTCGCGGGTTTCGTTGGTGGCCGACACGCCGCCGGTGGTGGCCAGCGTGATCCGGGTCAGCGGTACCGGCACGCCCAGTTGGCGCCAGGCCGTCGGGTATGGCGTCGAAGCCAGGGCGATGGTGTTGTCGGTCCACTTGGGCACGCCGTCACCGGTGTAGTAGGTGCGCTCGGTGGTGTCGTCGCCGATCATGCCGCGCACCGCATGCACGACGCCGGTCCACGACAGCCAGTAGAGGGAATCGCTTGGCGCATCACGGCCCATGCGGTAGATGGTCTGGCGGCCGGCCGGCACGGTGGCCACGGCCAACGGGTCATGCCAGGGGCGCAGGTCGCCGCGCACCGGGTTCTGGTTGCGCGACAGCGTGCCGACGGCGTCTGGCAGCAGCTTCGGGTGCAGGGCGCGGGCTTCGCCCTGCCAGGCGGCGAGGGTCAGGCGCATCAGTAGGCCCGGCGCGGCGGCTGGCCGTGCGCTCGAATGTGCACGCGGTGCAGGCCCAGGCCGTGGCTCTTGCAGGGCCCCAGGTCGAGCACGTCAGCGTGGCCGCGCAGCGCGGCATCCATCAGGCGCACATGACCGGGCGATACGGAGGCGCGCACGTTCGACACGCCCATGTTCTCAAAAGGCGCGAGTCCGTTCTCGGCCAGCAGCCGGTAGAAGTCGGTCCCGTTGAGCGTGTGAATGATGCCCTCGTCCCCGTCCAGCATCACCTGCACGCTCGACGTGTACCGGATCGACAGCGGCTTTGCGTACATCAGGAGCGAACTCATCCGGGGCACGACAAGGAATTTCATGGGACACCTCAGAAGAAGTTGGCACGGGCTCGGGGGCGGATGGCGGCAAGGCCACGCCATAGTTCGGTCGCAACACGGCTGCACGCTTCCTCGAACGCCACCTGCTTGCCCAGGTCGGCGGTGAGCCGTGCGACCGCGCCCAGCGAGATCTGCACGACGTAGCGGTCGTAGAGGAAGTCTTCGACGCCGATCGAGGCATTGCCCGGCTTCAGGGTCACGGTGGGCAGGAAGGCGGACGCCTCGCCGGGCGACGTGTTGAAGGTCACTGTCTTGCCTTCGGGCGTAAACACGAACTGTCCGCACTGCGGATCCCCTGCGCGCCACACCGGGATGTCGATCGCGTTGAGCGTGGCGCTCTCCAGTCGGACCAACTCGGTGTCGACCGGCAACGCCATGTCGTAGGTGCGCACGGCTGCGGTGGTGGCGGTGGAGGCGAGCACCTTGCGCCAGGCGCGCGTGCGCTGGCAGAACTCCTGTGCCGCGCGGCGCAGGTGGTGCTCGGCCATCGGCTCGGTGACACCGGGCACGGCGGGCAGGAC
>JAQGNA010000251.1 GCA_028292075.1 Rhodoferax sp.
CGCATGCGAACCTGGGCGTAGGTGCCTTCGCGCGCCAGAAGCGTCGCGGAAGTACCGGCCGAACGGGCGATCTGGGCACCGGCACCGGGCTTGAGCTCGATGCAGTGAATCGTCGAACCGACGGGGATGTTCCGGATCGGCAGCGTGTTGCCTGCACGGATCGGCGCTTCTGCACCGCTCAGCAGGGTTGCGCCGGCTTCCAGGCCACGCGGAGCGATGATGTAACGGCGTTCGCCGTCTGCATAGCAGATCAGGGCGATGTGCGCGGTACGGTTTGGATCGTACTCAACGCGCTCGACCTTTGCCGGAATGCCGTCCTTGTTGCGAACGAAGTCGACAACACGGTAATGGTGCTTATGACCGCCGCCACGGTGGCGAATGGTGATGTGACCATTGTTGTTGCGACCAGCCTTCTGGAACTGAGGCTCCAGCAGGGGGGCGTGAGGCGCACCCTTGTACAGGTGGTCACGCGAGACCTTCACCATGCCGCGTTGGCCTGGCGAGGTGGGTTTCATTTTAATGACAGCCATGATTACGCGGCCTCCCCGGTGAGGTTCAGCTCTTGGCCAGGCTTCAGCGTGACATAGGCCTTGCGCACGTTGTCGCGGCGGCCCATGGACTTGCCAAAACGCTTGGACTTGCCCTTGGTGTTGACCACAGAAACGCCCTTGACCTCAACCTTGAACATCAGCTGCACGGCAGCCTTGATCTCGTGCTTGGTCGCGTCTTGCAGTACCTTGAATGTCACAGCATTGGACTTTTCGGCAACCATGGTGGCCTTTTCGGACACGATGGGAGCGATCAGAACCTGCATCAGACGGCCTTCGTCGAATGTGGTCGTGCTCATGCGAACATCTCCTTCAGTTTGTCCATGGCCGCCTTGGTGACCAGAACCTTCTTGTAGTGCACCAGCGACACCGGATCGGCGTAGCGGGGCTCAACCACAAGGATGTTCACCAGGTTGCGGGAGGCCAGGTACAGGTTTTCGTCGATCTCGTCGGCGATCACCAGCACGGAAGCCAGATTCATGGCCTTGAACTTCGCTGCCAGCGGCTTGGTCTTGGGGGAGTCCACAGTCAGGGAGTCCACCACGGCCAGACGGCCTTCACGAGCGAGTTGCGAGAGGATCGAAGCCATACCAGCGCGGTACATCTTCTTGTTAATCTTCTGCGTGAAGTTTTCATTGGGCATGTTCGGGAAAATGCGGCCACCGCCACGCCACAGCGGCGAGGAAGTCATACCGGCACGGGCGCGGCCCGTTCCCTTTTGCTTGAAAGGCTTCTTGGTCGAGTGGCGAACCTGTTCCCGGTCCTTCTGGGCACGGGTACCTTGGCGCGCGTTGGCCTGGAAGGCCACGACAACCTGATGAACCAGATCTTCGTTGTAATCACGACCGAACACGGTTTCAGGGACGTCGATCTTCGACGCGGCCTGACCTTGGTCGTTCAGGAGTTCGAGCTGCATCAGTTCGCTCCTTTAGATGCTTTGACCTTGATGGCCGGACGAATCGTCACGAAACCGCCCTTGGAACCAGGAACAGCGCCCTTGATCAGCAGCAGTTGACGCGCTTCGTCGATGCGGATGACGTCGAGGTTCTGGGTGGTGACGAGGTCGACACCGAGATGGCCCGTCATGCGCTTGCCGGGGAACACGCGACCTGGATCCTGCGCCATACCGATAGAGCCGGGCACGTTGTGCGAACGGCTGTTACCGTGCGACGCGCGCTGCGACTTCATGTGGTGACGCTTGATGGTGCCAGCGAAGCCCTTGCCGATCGTCGTGCCTTGCACATCGATCTTCTGGCCAACGGCGAACACAGCGGACGCGGGAACGGTTGCACCAGCCTTGTACTGGTCGGCAACGTCGGACGTGACGCGGAATTCCTGGATGATTTCACCGGCTTCAACGCCCGCTTTCGCGAGGTGACCGGCCGCCGGCTTGGTGACGCGCGAAGCCTTGCGTGCACCGAACGTGACCTGCAGGGCCACGTAACCGTCGTTCTCTTGGGTTTTGACCTGGGTGACGCGGTTGTTGGAAACGTCTACCACCGTAACAGGAACTGCATCCCCGTCATCGGTGAATAGGCGCATCATGCCAACCTTGCGGCCCAGCAACCCTAGGGAGTTGCTTTGACTCATGGTTTTCTCCGTAGCTTCCACCGTTGCGACTGCAATTGGCCGCACCGTTTTTGCGTGGAAGTGGTTAATAAAACTCTACCGTCACAAAGGCTGACGCCTTGGTACTTTGGGCAGAGCCATAAATTATAGCGCGAACCGTGCTTTGCAGCAAGTTCGCGCCATGGGGTGCTCTCCATCAAAAGCGTCCGGCCTACCGGAACGCGATCGTGTCGATGCTTTTTTGCTTATTGCAGCTTGATTTCGACGTCGACGCCGGCTGGCAGATCGAGCTTCATCAAAGCGTCGACCGTCTTGTCGGTGGGGTCGACGATGTCCATCAGACGCTGGTGCGTGCGGATTTCGAACTGGTCGCGGCTCGTCTTGTTGACGTGGGGCGAACGCAGGATGTCGAAACGCTTCATGCGGGTTGGCAAGGGCACGGGGCCCTTGACGATCGCGCCGGTGCGCTTTGCGGTGTCCACAATTTCAGCGGCCGACTGGTCGATGAGCTTGTAGTCGAACGCCTTCAGGCGGATGCGGATTTTTTGCTTGGTAGACATGGCAATGATTCCTTGTCGGCTTAGGCAATGATCTTGGCAACCACACCAGCGCCGACGGTCTTGCCGCCTTCACGGATGGCGAAACGCAGGCCTTCTTCCATGGCGATCGGGTTGATCAACTTGACGGTGATCGACACGTTGTCGCCTGGCATGACCATTTCCTTGCCTTCTGGCAGCTCGATGGCACCGGTCACGTCCGTCGTGCGGAAGTAGAACTGAGGGCGGTAGTTGTTGAAGAAAGGCGTGTGACGGCCGCCTTCGTCCTTGCTCAGCACGTAGATTTCCGACGTGAAGTGCGTGTGTGGCTTGATCGAGCCGGGCTTGCACAGCACCTGGCCGCGCTGCACGTCTTCGCGCTTGGTACCGCGCAGCAAGATGCCGACGTTGTCGCCAGCCTGGCCCTGGTCGAGCAGCTTGCGGAACATTTCGACGCCCGTGCAGGTGGTCTTTTGCGTGTCGGCAATGCCGACGATTTCGATTTCTTCGCCGACCTTGACCACG
>JAQGNA010000565.1 GCA_028292075.1 Rhodoferax sp.
TTGGTCGTGTTCATGTTCAAAATCCATCGTTCAGGTCGGCCGACGCCCTCAGCTCGAGGTGACATCCGCCGGCCAGCGGGAAAGCCTTGTCTTGTTCCAGAGGCACTGCGGAACTGGCCCTTCGACAAGCTCAGGAGTGCCTTTGCCAGGCCGCTGGTGTCGCCCCCTGCAAGCCTGTCCTGAGCTTGTCGAAGCGGGGGGTGGGAGCGACACGCAGTGCGCGATCTGGGGGTGTGCCTAGTGCTTGTGGAGCATCAGGTGCTCGACCATCGGGCCGAGCGCCAGGGCCGGCACGTAGTTGAGCAGCCCCACCAGCAGCACGGTGCCGATCAGCAGCGTGACGAACAGCGGGCCGTGCGTCGGCATGGTGCCGGCGGTGACGGGCAGGCGCTTCTTGGCGGCCAGGGCGCCGGCGATGGCCAGTACCGGCACGATCACACCGAAGCGGCCGAACCACATCGCCAGGCCCAGCAGCGTGTTGTAGAAGGGCGTGTTGGCCGACAGGCCGGCGAAGGCGCTGCCGTTGTTGTTGCCGGCCGAGGTCAACGCGTAGAGGATCTCCGAGAAACCGTGCGCCCCCGGGTTGGCGATGCCGGCCTTGCCGTCGGCTGCCATCACCGCGATGGCGGCGCCCAGCAACACCACGATGGGCGTGACCAGGATGCAGATCGACGCCAGCTTCATCTCGTGCGCCTCGATCTTCTTGCCCAGGTACTCGGGCGTGCGGCCGATCATCAGGCCGGCAATGAAGACCGCCAGGATCGCGAAGATCAGCATCCCGTAGAGGCCCGTGCCCACGCCGCCGAACACCACCTCGCCCAGCTGCATCATCACCAGCGGCACCATGCCGCCCAGCGGCGTGAGCGAGTCGTGCATGCCGTTGACGGCACCGCAGGAGGCGGCGGTGGTGACCACCGCGAACAGGCTGGTGGCATTGATGCCGAAGCGCACTTCCTTGCCTTCCATGTTGCCGCCGGCCTGGCTGGCGCTGGCGAGCTGGTCCACGCCGAGCGGCGGCAGCAGCGGGTTGCCCGCCTGTTCGGCCGGGATGATGCAGGCCACCGCCACGACGAACAGCACCGTCATGGCCGCCAGCACGGCCCAGCCCTGGCGAATGTCGCCGACCTCGCGGCCGAAGGCGAAGCACAGCGCCGCCGGAATCAGGAAGATCGCCAGCATCTGCAGGAAGTTGGTGAGCGCGCTCGGGTTCTCGTAGGGATGCGCCGAGTTGGCATTGAAAAATCCGCCGCCATTCGTGCCCAGCAACTTGATGGCTTCCTGCGAGGCCACGGGGCCCATGGCCAGGGTCTGGGTGGCGGTGGTCTTTTCTTCCATCACCGGGGTGCCATCGGCGCCCTTGACCGGCTGGCCGTCGGCGCCGAGCTTCGGCGTCCGGTAGCTGGTGGCCTCGAGCGTGGCGACGTCGCGGTAGGCATCGAAATTCTGGACCACGCCGTTGCCCGCCAGCACCAGTGCGAACACCAGCGACAGCGGCAGCAGCAGCCACAGCGTGATCCGCGTGATGTCGGCCCAAAAGTTGCCGATGACGGCCGACGACCTCGCGGCGAACCCGCGGATCAGCGCGAACACCACCGCGATGCCGACCGCGGCCGAGACGAAGTTCTGCACCGTGAAGGCCAGCATCTGCGTGAGGTAGCTCATCGACGACTCGCCGGCATAGCCCTGCCAGTTGGTGTTGGTGACGAAGCTCACCGCGGTGTTGAAGGCCGAGTCGGGCGAAATGGCCGCCATGCCGGAGGGGTTGAGTGGCAGCACGCCCTGCAGCCGCTGCAGCGCATACACCGCCAGCACGCCGAGCGCGCTGAAGGCCAGCAGCGCCAGGGCATAGGCCTTCCAGTGCATGGACTGCTCGGGCGCGATACCGGCCAGCCGGTAGAAGGGCGTTTCCACGCGCTGCATGAAGCGCGGCAGGCGGCCGGCGCAGAGGCGCGCCAGCCAGAGGCCCAGCGGCCAGGCGGCGGCCAGCAGCACGGCCAGGAACAGGGCCGGCAGCAGCCAGGCCGAGGGGGTCATGAGGAACATCAGAATTCCTCCGCGCAGATCAGCGCGTAGACCAGGTAGGCCAGCAGCAGCACCGCGCACAGCCCGCCGAAGCCGTAGAGCACTTCGAGGGCAATCATGGCCGTGCGCCCTTCGGCGCGGCCAGTTTGTCGAAGGCCAGCACGAGGCCCGCCATCACGGTCCACAACCCGGCGATCGCCGCGGTCCAGAGGACGTCCATACCCATTTGAGCCACTTCGATTCCTTGAAACTTCGATGAACGAAGCTTAGGAAAACGGGAGTCAAAACGGCGCAGAGAGTGGGTGCGCGGGTATCAAGAAAGTATCAAAACTGCGCTGGCGACGCCCTGTGCCGGGCGCGCCAGGCCGTGGGGCGCGTCAGGGCAGCAGCTCGAACTTCAGGTCTGCCAGCGGCGTGACCTTTTCTTCACGCACCAGATTGAATTCGGTGTTCGGTCCGATCCATTTGGCCCAGATGGCGTCGATCTCGCCGGCCTTGTCCATGGCCATCAGCGCCGCGTTCACCTTGGCCAGCAGCACGGGTTCGTCCTTCTTCATGCCGACGCCGATCGGCTGGAACACCATCGGGTCCTTGATCATCTTGAGCTCGGTGCCGGCCGTCTTCGACTGGTTGACGAGCTTGGTGATGGTCATGGTGTTGGCGACCACGCCGACCGACTTGTTCTGCTGCACCGCCATGTAGGCCGAGCCGGTGTCCTGGAAGGTCACGGGCTCCGAGCCGTTCATCTTGATGGACAGCTCCGAGGTCGAGCCCTTGGTCGAACTCAGGCGCTTGCCCTTGTACTCGGCCTTGGTGGTGGCGGTGTCGCTGGCCTTCACCGCCAGCATTTCCTTGGCGATGTAGTAGGGGTCGCTGAACTGGATCTGCTCGCCGCGGCTTTTGGTGTAAGCCAGGTTGGCCACGGTGAGGTCGACCCGGCCCATCTTCACCTCGGGCACCCGGGCCTCGACCGACAGCGGCGTGATCCGGGCCGTCAGGCCGAGGCGCTTGGCCAGCGCATTGCACAGATCGACGTCGAAGCCCACCATCTCGCGGGTCTTGGGGTCGGGCGCGGCGAACGGCGGCACGTCGGCGAAGGTGCCGCACTTCAGCTCCTTGCGCTGCACCATGTCGTCCCACTGGTCGGCCTGGGCGGCAAAGCTGGCGGCGAGCAGGCCGGCGATGGCCGTCATGCGGGAGAGGCGTGAAACTTGAGACATGGTTGGCTCCTGGGGTTGGAATCGGACGCGGGGGTGGAAAACAGGACCGGGCTAATGCGCCCGCAGGTCGGACAGAAAACGCTTCGCCCGCGGATGCTGCGGGTCGCTGAAAAAGGCTTGCGGCGTGGCGGTCTCGAGGATGCGCCCGGCGTCCATGAACCAGATCTGGTCGGCCACCTCGCGGGCGAAGTTCATCTCGTGCGTCACGCACATCATGGTCATGCCGTCGTGGGCCAGGCCGCGCATCACCGACAGCACCTCGCCCACCATTTCCGGGTCGAGGGCGCTGGTGGGTTCGTCGAACAGCATGGCCGGCGGCTCCATGGCCAGCGCGCGGGCGATCGCCACGCGCTGCTGCTGTCCGCCCGAGAGTTGCGCCGGGTAGGCGCCCACCTTGCTCGCCAGGCCCACGCGGTCGAGCAGCTGCTGCGCCTTGGCCCTGGCATCGGTGCGGTTCACGCCGAGCACCCGCATCGGCGACATCATGATGTTCTCCAGCACCGAGAGGTGCGGGAACAGGTTGAAGCTCTGGAACACGAAGCCGATGCGGCTGCGCAGGCGGTTCAACGCCATGCTGGTCATGGGCGCGTGGATGTCGTTGCCATCGAACAGCAACTGCCCCGACTTCACCTCCTCGAGCCGGTTCACCGTGCGGATGAGGGTCGACTTGCCCGAGCCGGAAGGTCCGCAGACCACCACCACCTCGCCCTTCTTCACCTCGGCATTGATGTCGATCAGCGCGTGATAGCTGCCGTACCATTTGTTGATGTCGTTGAAACAGATCATGGTGGTTCCGAAGGCTGGGTGGGTATGACGGCGCGGCTGTGGTGCGTGTGGTGCGGTGCGGTGCGGTGCGCAGCGTTCAGGCTTCGGCGACGACGGTCGTCGCCTGCCGGGCCGGGGTCGGCGTGCCCTGCAGGCCCTGGCGCTTGCGGGTGATGCGCCGCTCGAGCCATTGGGCCAGCTGGGTCAGGCTGTAGCAGACCACGAAGTAGGTTACCGCCAGGATGAAGAACACCTGGAACGGCTTGGTGAGCAGCTGGTTGTTGATCTGGTTGGCCGCGAAGGTGAGTTCCTGCAC
>JAQGNA010000567.1 GCA_028292075.1 Rhodoferax sp.
CGCGAACGGTGGGTGGGTGGGTGGGTAGGCGGGTGCTGCGGCTGCTACCAAATAAATAGCGTCTTGCGCAGGAGGGAAGCGTGCGAGAGGCACTTTTTTCATAAAAATCACCGGCGATCGGTTTCCAGCCTTTGGCTTGCTCCGCGATGCCCCAAAGACCCGCACCTGGGCTGATTCGTCCACTCTTTTTACAATCGTTCACATGCAAAAGATTTCCCTCGCCGCCAGCGCCCTGGTGCTCGTTTTGGCCGGTGCCACCTGGGCGTGGTGGCCCGGCCTGCGTGCCGGCGCCGAGGCGCCGGCCTACCGCACGGCGCCCCTTGTGCGGGGGCCCCTGCTGGCCACGGTCGCCGCCAGCGGCGCGGTGAACCCGGTGACGCAGGTGTCGGTGGGCACGCAGGTGTCGGGGCAGATCAAGGACCTCTACGTCGATTTCAATTCCGAGGTGAAGGCCGGCCAGCTGATCGCGCGGCTGGACCCGGAAACCTTCGAATACCGCGTGCAGTCGGCCCAGGCCGACGTGGACGCGGCACGCGCCGCGGTGCTGACGGCCCAGGCCAACGCCATGGCCACGCGGGCCGGCATCTCCCGCGCGCAGGTCGACCTGGCCGAAGCCCAGCGCGACCACGCCCGCAAGCTGGACCTGGCGTTGCAAAAATTCATCGCCCAGAGCGAAGCCGACAAGGCGCTGGCACTGGTGAACTCGAGCAGCGAATCGCTCAAGGTGGCCGAGGCGCTGGCCAACGTGGCGGCTGCCCAGGTGCAGACGGCACAGGCCAGCGTGGCGCAGCGGGCGGCAGTGCTCGGCCAGGCGCGCATCGACCTGGGGCGCACGCGGATCACCTCGCCGGTGAGCGGCATCGTCATCAAGCGCACCATCGAGCGTGGGCAGACGGTGGCGGCCAGCCTGCAGGCGCCGGAGCTGTTCGTGATCGCGCAGAACCTGTCTGACATGCAGGTCGAGGCCAGCATCGACGAGAGCGACGTCGGCCGCATCCGCCTGGGGCAGAAGGCCAGCTTCAATGTGGACGCGTTCCCTGGCCAGAACTTCGAGGGCGAGGTGCGCCAGGTGCGCAAGGCCGCGGTCAACGTGGCGAACGTGGTCACCTATGTGGCGGTGGTGCGGTTCTCCAACGACTCGGGCCGGCTGCTGCCGGGCATGACCGCCAACGTGCGGGTGCAGACCGATGCGCTGACCGATGTGCTGAAGGTGCCGAACGCGGCGCTGCGGGTGCGCATCCAGGGCGTCGAGGTGGTGAGCGCCGCGGCGGCGCCGGTGGTGGCGCCGCTCGACGCCGTCAGCGCGCCCCAGTCCACACCGGCTGCGCGCGGCAGGGCGGCAGCCGCAGCACCTGCGCAGCGGTCGTTGAGCCGCGGCCGTATCTACCTGCTCGACGAGGCCGGCCAGCCGAAGGCGTACAACGTGATGCTGGGCATCACCGACGGCAGCTTCACCGAGGTGGTGGCGGACGCCTCGCTGCCGGGTGCCGCGCTGCTGAAGGATGGCACCCCTGTGGTGGTGGGCCTGCCGCTCACCGGCACGCCCCGCGCCGGCGTCAAGCTGCCGTTCTGACGCCATGGCCGCATTGATCGAAGCCCGCGGTCTCGTCAAGACCTACACCATGGGCGACCAGACGGTGCATGCCCTTCGCGGCGTGTCGCTCGACATCGCCGAGGGCGAGTTCGTGGCCATCATGGGGGCGTCGGGTTCCGGCAAGTCGACGCTGATGAACATCCTGGGCGGCCTTGACCTGCCGACCGCCGGCAGCTACCACCTGGCCGGCGAAGCGCTGGAGGGCATGGCGCCCGACCAGCTGGCGGCCATCCGCAACCGGCGCATCGGCTTCGTGTTCCAGCAGTTCAATCTGCTGCCCCGCACCACCGCGCGCGAGAACGTGGAACTGCCCATGGTCTATGCCGGCGTGCGTGCGCCCGAGCGGCATGCCCGCGCCACGGCCGCGCTCGAGCGCGTGGGCCTGGGCGAGCGTGCCGGCCACACGCCGGCCGAGCTGTCAGGCGGGCAGCAGCAGCGGGTGGCCATCGCCCGGGCGCTGGTCAACGCGCCCAGCCTGATCCTGGCCGACGAGCCCACCGGCGCGCTCGATTCGCAGACCTCCGACGACATCATGCGGCTGCTGACGGCCCTGAACGCGCAGGGCATGACGGTGGTGCTGGTCACGCACGAGAGCGACGTGGCGGCCTGGGCGCGCCGGCGCATCCTGTTCCGTGACGGGCACATCGTCGAAGATGTCAGCGTGGTCCCGACGCTGGCCGCTGCGCGCACCGCGCCGCCGCCGGAAGGTGCGCGCTCCACCTTGGCGCGGCCGGCTGGCGGACCATCGGCGACGCCGCTTGCCACCGTGAACGAAGACGACCCGCCCGACGCCGGGGGGCCGCCATGAACTTCTTTGCCGCACTGCGCAGCGCATGGCGGTCGCTGGCCGCGAACACGCTGCGCAGCGTCCTGACCATGCTGGGCATCATCATCGGCGTGGCGGCGGTGATCACCATGGTGGCGGTGGGCCGAGGCGCCACCGAGCGGGTGCAGGAGCAGATGAAGGGGCTCGGTTCGAACATCATGCTGGTGCTGCCCGGCGGCGCCACGGCGGCCGGCGTGCGGCAGGGCGCGCAGACCCGCAGCCGCCTCACCGAGGAAGACGCCACGGCCATCGCCGTGGAGGTGCCCGAGGTGCAGGTCGCCGCGCCGGCCTCGCGCACCCAGGCGCAGGTGGTGGCCAACAACGCCAACTGGAGCACCACCGTGCAGGGCACGACCAACGATTACCTCGAGGCCCGCGAATGGCCGCTCGCCTCGGGCCGTTTGTTCGAGGACAGCGAAATGCAGGGCTCCGCGAAGGTCGCGCTGATCGGCCGCACCGTGGCGCAGGAGCTCTTCGGCGACGCCGACCCCATCGACCAGGTGATCCGCGTGCGCACCGTGCCCGTCACGGTGATCGGCGTTCTGGAGCGCAAGGGGCAGAACTCGCAGGGCCAGGACCAGGACGACATCGTCATCATGCCCATCGCCACCTTCCGCAACCGCATCACCGGCGCTTCGCCGGGCAACGTGAAGCGCATCTGGTCGATCAACGTCAAGGTGCGCGACGGCCAAAGCATGAAGGTGGCCGAGGAGCGCATCCGCGAACTCATGCGCCAGCGGTTCAGGGTGCAGGAGAGTGCGGACGACACCTTCACCATCCGCAACCTCACCGAGATCCTCGAGGCGCAGGAAGAGTCGAGCCGCATCATGACGATGCTGCTGGCGGCCGTGGCCGGCATCAGCCTGCTGATCGGTGGCATCGGCATCATGAACATCATGCTGGTCAGCGTGACCGAGCGCACCCGTGAAATCGGCCTGCGCATGGCGGTGGGCGCGCGCGGCCGCGACATCCTGGTGCAGTTCTTGATCGAGGCGGTGACGCTGAGCCTGGTGGGCGGCGCCATCGGCGTGGCACTGGGCGGCGCGGCCACCTGGGCGGTCGGGCACTTCGCCGAATGGCAGGTCAGCATGACGCTGGCGTCCGTCGGGCTGGCGGCAGGCTTTTCGGCGCTGGTGGGGGTGTTTTTCGGGTATTACCCGGCGCGGCGTGCGTCGCGGCTGCTGCCCATCCAGGCATTGCGCTACGAGTGACCGGGTTGCTGTCCAGCGGCGCGGAGTGTCTTGCTTTCGTGGTAACTTGAGGTTGATTTTCATTTTCGAGGAGACGTCATGCGGCGTGTGAACAGGCGGATGGGGCGGATGGGGGTGTTGGGTGCGTTGGCGGCAGCGATTGCGCTGGGGTTGGCTGGTTGTGGCGGCGGAGGCGGCGGTGGCACCACCGACTCCGGCAGCACGGTCGGAACCGGTACGGGCGGAGGCAGCACCGGCGGAACGGGCGGCACTTGCGTCGCCGCGTCGCAGCAAACGCCGGTCTCGGTGACGCAGGTTTCGGTGCTCGCGCGCAGCGCCGCAGGCAGCACCGCGGCAAGCGCGGCAAGCGCGGACCAGGGCGGTCTTACCGCGCGCGCCGCGCTGGCGCCCCGGGCCCGTCTGGTGACGCTGGCCGAGGTCACACCCGCCAAATTGGCCAGCGAAACCCGCCTCACCGGACTGGGTGGCGGT
>JAQGNA010000584.1 GCA_028292075.1 Rhodoferax sp.
ACGCTGATCAACGACATCCTCGACCTCTCGAAGATCGAGGCAGGCAAGGTGGAGCTCAGCCCGGAGAACGTGTCGCTCTCCGGCCTGGTGCAGGCCACCATCAAGGGCCTTCAGCCGCAGGCGCAGCAGAAGGGCCTCCGCCTGAGCGGCGAGGTCGCCCCGGGTACGGCGGCACAGATCGAGACCGATCCGCAGCGTCTGGGGCAGATCCTCAAAAACCTGCTGTCGAACGCGCTCAAGTTCACGCCGGCGGGCGAGGTGACGCTGACCGTGTCGCACCAGCCTGACGGCCAGGTGCGCTTCGCAGTGCGCGACACCGGCATCGGCATCGACCCGGCGCAGCAATCGCTGATCTTCGACGCCTTCCGCCAGGCCGATGGCAGCACCCACCGCAAGTACGGCGGCACGGGACTCGGGCTTTCGATTTCGCGCGACCTGGCCCACTTGCTGGGGGGCGGTATCACGGTGGAGAGCGCGCCAGGCAAGGGCAGCCTGTTCACGCTCACCCTGCCCACCAGCTACCAGCCGCAGGCCGAGCCGCTGCCGCGCCCCGCATCTGCCATGGCGAACGAGACGGCCACCGCGACGCCATCGCGGCCAACCCGGCCCGACGGTCGAAGGGGACAGCAGCCGGCCATGCCGCTCCCCGTCGCCTCCACCGGCCCCATCACCGCGCCGGCGGCATGGCCGGTGGGCGTGGAAGACGACCGCGACCATCTTTCATCGGGGGCCCGGCTGATTCTGGTGATCGAGGACGATCCCCGGTTTGCCGCGATCCTGCGCGACCTCGCCCGTGAGATGGCGTTCCAGTGCGTGGTGACCCATAACGCCGGTGACGGCCTGCAGGCCGCGGCCACCTTCCGCCCCAGTGCGATCCTGCTCGACATGAACCTGCCGGACCACTCCGGCCTGGGCGTGCTCGACCAGCTTAAACGCGACGCCCGCACCCGGCATATTCCGGTGCACGTGCTTTCGGTGGCCGACTACATCCATGAGGCACTGGAGCTGGGCGCCATCGGCTACGACCTGAAGCCGGTCAAGCGCAGCCAGCTGGTTGAAGCCATGCAGCGGCTCGAGGCCAAGTTCTCGCAAAGTGTGCGGCGCGTGCTGGTGGTGGAAGACGACGAGCGCCAGCGCGAGAGCATTCGCCACCTGCTGGGCAACAGCGACGTGGAGATCACCGGGGCCGACACCGCCGCCGCGGCACTGGCCGCGCTCGGCGAGAAGACCTTCGACTGCATGATCATGGACCTCAACCTGCCCGATCTCTCCGGCTACGAGCTGCTCAAGCAGATGGCCGCCCAGGAGAACGCCTCGTTTCCGCCGGTCATCGTCTACACCGGGCGCTCGCTCAGCCGCGACGAAGAGGCCAAGCTGAGGCGCTTCTCCAAGTCGATCATCATCAAGGATGCACGCTCGCCCGAGCGGCTGCTCGACGAGGTCACGCTGTTCCTGCACCAGGTGGAGTCCACGCTGCCGGCCGAGGTGCAGCGCATGCTGCGGGTGGCCCGAGACCGCGACGAGACGCTCGAAGGCCGGCGCATCCTGGTGGTGGAGGACGATGTGCGGAACATCTTCGCCCTGACCAGCGTGCTCGAACCCAAGGGCGCGAAAGTCGAGCTGGCCCGCAACGGCCGCGAGGCGCTGGAGGCGCTGGAGCGCAGCCGCCAACGCAGCGAGAACGCCGACGTGAATGGCGGTGTGAATGGCATCCAGGCCGGCCCCATCGACCTGGTGTTGATGGACATCATGATGCCCGAGATGGACGGCTTCACCGCCATGCGCGAGATCCGCAAGCAGGCCATCTGGAAGAAGCTGCCCATCATCGCGCTGACCGCCAAGGCCATGAAAGACGACCAGGAGAAATGCCTGGCCGCCGGCGCCAACGACTACATCGCCAAGCCGCTCGATGTCGAGAAGCTGCTGTCGCTGGTCCGGGTGTGGATGCCCAAGTGAGCTGACGCCAACCGAAGGCCACCGCCATGCCCCATCGCATTTTCGACATCGAGCTGCGGCTCCTGATCGACGCCATCTACCTGAAGTACCACTTCGACTTCCGCAGTTACGCGGGCGCCTCGCTGAAGCGCCGGCTCACCACGGCCATGGACCGCTTCGGCTGCGAGACGCTGTCGCAGCTGCAGGACAAGGTGCTGCACGACGCGGCCGTGTTTCCGGCGTTGCTCGACTACCTGACAGTGCAGGTGAGCGAGATGTTCCGCGACCCGGACTACTTTCGCGCGCTCCGCGAAGAGGTCGTTCCGCTGCTGCGCACCTACCCGTCTCTGAAGATCTGGGTGGCCGGCTGCAGTGCCGGCGAAGAGGTCTATTCGCTGGCGATCCTGCTGCGCGAGGAAAAGCTGCTGGAGCGCACGCTCATCTATGCAACCGACATCAATCCGCATGCGTTGCAGCGGGCCGAGGCCGGGGTCTATGACCTGGACCGCATCGCGCTGTTCACCACCAACCACCAGAAGTCGGGCGCACAAAACTCGCTGTCGGACTACTACACCGCGGCTTACGGGCGGGCCGTCTTCGACAAGACACTGCGCGAACACATCGTGTTCTCCGACCACAGCCTGGCCACCGACAGCGTCTTTGCCGAAGTGCACCTCGTGTCATGCCGCAACGTGTTGATCTACTTCGACCGCGCGCTGCAGGATCGCGCGCTCGGGCTTTTTCACGACGCCCTGTGCCGAAGGGGGTTTCTGGGGCTCGGGGCAAAGGAGTCGCTGCGCTTTTCATCGCAGGCCACCGCCTTCGACGACTTCGTGCGCGAAGAGCGCATCTACCAGAAGAAGGGCGGTTAAGGGCCATGGACCAGACACTCCGCAACATGGGTTCGCAGGACCGGCCTGCGCGACGGGGCAAGGTTCAGGCCATCGTCATCGGTGCGTCCGCCGGCGGCGTCGAGGCGCTGATGGCGCTGTTGCCCGCACTGCCCGCCGACCTGGCCGCGCCGGTGTTCGTCGTGCTGCACCTGCCGCGCGACCGCGACAGCCTGCTGGTCGACATCTTCCGACCGCGCTGCGCGCTGGCGGTGGAGGAGGCGCAGGACAAGGTGGTTGCGGCGGAAGGCACGGTGTACTTCGCGCCACCCGACTACCACCTGTTGCTCGACGCGGTCTCTGGCGACACCGTGCACATGTCGTTGTCGGTCGACGACGCGGTGAACTACTCACGGCCGTCGATCGACGTGCTGTTCGAATCGGCGGCCGACGCTTACCGCGGCCGGCTGATGGGCATCGTCCTGACCGGCGGCAACCACGACGGCAGCGACGGCCTCGATGCCGTGCGACGGGCCGGTGGCGTGACGGTGGTGCAAAACCCGGCCGGTGCCCAGGTCAGCCTGATGCCGGCCTCGGCGCTGGCCCGCGGGCCCGTGGACCTGGTGCTGTCGCTCGACGACATGGCCGGACTGTTGAATTTGCTGCGCGAACATGCTGCTTGACGGAGATTACAAGTGATTCAGGACATCGAAAAAGACCAGCGCGGATTGGCGCGCCAGGAAGACCGTCCGGGTGGCCACACGGCCGGCCGCGCAACACCGCGCGTGAAATGCCTTCTGGTCGACGACCTGGAGGAAAACCTGCTGGCGCTGTCGGCGCTGCTGCGCCGTGACGACGTCGAGCTGTTGCTGGCCCGTTCGGCCCGCGAGGCGCTGGAGTTGGTGTTGGTGCACGACGTCGCGCTGGCGCTGCTGGACGTGCAGATGCCGGAGATGGACGGCTTCGAGCTGGCCGAGCTGATGCGCGGCAGCGAGCGCACGCGGCATGTGCCCATCATCTTCGTGACCGCCGGCGCACGCGACCAGCAGCGGCTCTTCAAGGGATACGACAGCGGCGCGGTCGACTTTTTGTTCAAGCCGATCGAGGCCCACATCCTCAAGAGCAAGGCCGACGTGTTCTTTCAGCTGCATCGCCAGAAGCAGCAACTGGCCGAAAACCTCGAAGAGCGCACCGAGACGCTTCGGCTGCACGAAATGTTCACCGCCGTGCTGGGGCACGATCTGCGCGGCCCGCTGAGCGCGATGATGATGGCCGCCCAGGTGCTCGCGCGCCGCCCCGACGAATCCGTGCAGAAGGTGGGCGCGCGCCTCATCCGCAGCGGACACTGGATGGGCCGAATGATCGAGGACGTGCTCGATGTGAGCCGCGCGCGTCTGGCCGGCGGCATTCCGATTCGCCGCCAGGCGCTCGACCTGGGCGAACTGGTGACGCGCGTCGTGGGCGAATACCAGACTTTGTTCCCAGCCCACCGGATCGAGGTGGCCCGCGCCGGCGACCTGCGGGGTGAGTGGGATGAAGACCGCCTGGTTCAGGTGGTGTCGAACCTCATCGGCAACGCGGTGCACCACGGCCAGCCCGAAGTGCCGGTGCAGGTGCGGCTCGACGGCTCCGACGCCGACGCGGTGCGTCTGTCGGTGTCGAACGGCGGCGCGATCCCGGCAGACGTGTTGCCGACCATCTTCGACCCCTTCCGGCGTGGCGGCCGTACCTCGAGCCGCGCTGAAGGGCTGGGCCTGGGCCTGTACATCGTGCAGCAGATCGTGCAGGGCCACGGCGGCCAGGTCGAGGTGCAAACGGAGGGTGAGTGCCGAGGTGAGGGCAATGGCGATGGCGATGTCCGTGGCTCGACCACGTTCGGTGCCACGTTGCCGCGACGCGGCACCTCGGCGTCGACGCGACCTTGACCTTTCAATCCACGCCATTCACCAGCTGTTGACTTCGCCGCCCTCCATTACCGAGCTTCATGCCTCAATCCGAGAAACCCGCCATACGGAATTCGATTCCGCCCGAGATCGACATCGCCTTCCAGGGCCAGGATGCGATCGATGGCCACCGCAACGACATCTTCTTCGCCGCAATCGAGACCACCCGCATGCCGATGCTGGTCACCAACCCGAAGCTGCCCGACAACCCCATCGTCTTCGCCAACCGTGCGTTCCTTTCGATGTCGGGCTACGCGCACCAGGAAATCATCGGCTGCAACTGCCGCTTTCTGCAGGGACCCGACACCTCCCGCGCCACCGTGGCCGCGCTCCGCGACGCCCTCGCGGAGCGGCGTGAGTTCTCCAGCGAGATCCTCAACTACCGCAAGGACGGCTCGTCGTTCTGGAATGCGCTCTACATCTCGCCGGTCTACAACCAGAACAAGGAGCTCGTCTACTTCTTCGCCTCGCAGCTGGACGTGAGCCGGCGGCGCGACGCCGAAGACGCGCTCGGCCAGGCGCAGAAGATGGAAGCGCTGGGCCAGCTGACCGGTGGTATCGCCCACGACTTCAACAATCTGCTGCATGTGATGTCGGGCCACCTCGACCTGCTGAGCGCCAAGTCGGAGCGCAAACAGCTGGACGAAGCCGGCCTCCAGCGCGGCATTGACAACATCCGCAGCGCCATCCACAAGGGGTCGACCCTGACCCAGCAACTGCTCGCCTTTTCGCGCAAGCAGCGGCTGGAGGGCAGGTCGGTCAACCTCAACAGCATTGCGGAAGGCATGAAGGACCTGACCGCGAGCACCCTCGGCGACTGCGCCGAAGTGCGGCTGCAGCTGGAGCCCAATGTGGGCAACTGCCAGGTCGACCCGACGCAACTCGAGCTGGCGCTGCTGAACATCCTGGTCAATGCCCGCGACGCCATGCCGCAAAGCGGCGTCATCACCGTGCGGACCGCCAACGTGGTGGTAAGCCATGACGACATCAGCGCCTTCGCAGGGCTGCCGCCGGGAGACTATGTCGCGTTGTCGGTGACGGACACGGGCGTCGGCATTCCAAAGGGCATTCTGAACCGCGTGATGGACCCGTTCTTCACCACCAAGGAGCAGGGCAAGGGCACGGGTCTGGGGTTGTCGATGGTCTACGGGTTCGCCAAGCAGTCGGGCGGTACGGTGGACATCACCTCGGAAGAGGGCGTCGGGACCACGGTGCGCATGTTCTTTCCGCTGGCCAAGGGCAGCGCCCGTCGCGGCGCCGATTTGAATCGCGCTGTCGCCGACCGCGGCGGGCTGGAGACGATCCTGGTGGTCGATGACCGGCTGGAGGTCGCCGAGCTGTCTCGCGAAATGCTGGTGGGCCTGGGCTACACCGTCCACATCGCGACCGGTGGCCGCGAGGCACTGGCTTTGCTGAACGGCCTGCCAGCGTCGAAAAAGCCCCAGATGCTCTTCAGCGACCTGATCATGCCGGGCGGCATGAACGGCTTTGCGCTGGCGCGGGAGATGCGTGCCCGTATTCCGGGACTGAAGATTCTGCTGACGACAGGCTACGCGGGCTCATCGGACGGCCTCAATGCCGACCAGGGTGCCGAGTTCGAGATCATCAAGAAACCCTACCGCCTGACCGACCTGGCCCGACGCGTGCGCATGGTGCTCGACGGGCCGACCGGAACGTTCACTTAGAGAGAACGCGGCGACAGAGGCGGGAAGTTTGGGTTGGACGCCCGGCAGTCATTTGCGCGAAATTGAAGCCGAGGCGGCGGCCTTGCTGCACTCATCTTGATTTGCAGCGCCACAACCGGACATTCAGGGGGCTCGAAGGATCAAGATTCGTCTGTGTGGCGTGGAGCGGTGGAGCGGGTGAAGGGAATCGAACCCTCGTATGAAGCTTGGGAAGCTGCCGTTCTACCATTGAACTACACCCGCATAGCCGCGGCCGTTGCGTCAACGGGAGGGCATCGCGAGGAGGATTGTAGGGCATGTGGCCATGGCTCCAACGTGCAGCTGGCCTGCTTCCCAGGCCAGCCGTCGCAATTACAATTTGAGACAACCTGCCCTATACTCCGCCGCTCGACCATAGGAGACGACATGCCATTGAACCCGGATCAAACCGCAGCGCTGGAGCTGGCGGCGGCGCTGACCGAAGCCCAATTCCGAAAGGCTCGCGAGGTGGGGCGGCGGCTGCTCAATGGTGAAGAAGCCGATTTTCCGATGATCGACGCCATC
>JAQGNA010000596.1 GCA_028292075.1 Rhodoferax sp.
GTCGGGATGGTCGGTTTTGGACGCTCGACAACGCCCATCGCCATGGGAGACATGCTGCAGGCCAGCGCCGCCCCCAACCATCTGCGACGTGGCCACAGCGAACCAGATTCATGCCGATCGAGCACCACGGCATCAGGGTGACGGACAGAAAGGTTCATGGTTGCCTTGAAAGGTTGGCCCAGAGGTCGGCGCATTGGGCATCCGTGGTGGCATAGCGGGGCATGGCGCCCGCGATGACGATCTGGGCCGGATCGATGCCATCGCGCAAGAGCCTGCACAGGGCCGCCGCATCGTAGGCGGAAGGAGGGCCGCCCCGCCGGCTCCGCGCCATGGCCAGGGTGGCCTTGCCAAGCAGGGGCGCGGTGCGCACCAGCGACGCGGACCAGCCGGTGTTGCTGGCCGCCCTTGCGATGGCGGCCGCGTCGTCCGCCCGGCCATGGCAATTCACACAGCGGGTGGCCGTGGTGGGTAGCGCCTGTTCATGCCCCGCCAGCCGGCCAGGAAGCCCGGTTGCGCCCTGGAACAGGGCTTCGCCGCGCACTGCCGCCGCCCCGTCGCGATGCCGGCCAAGGCCCACCCCCACCGCGCCCGCGAGGCACAGGGCCGCCGCGGCCAGGAGGCACTTGCCAACCCGCGTCATACCGGGCCGTGCAGCACACCGATGGCGTTCAGGCCGGTGCTGCTGCGACCGACGAAGCCATAGACCTTGCGTCCGGCCGGCACGGTGAAGTCGAAGGCGGTCAGGGTGCCCTGGCCTTGTCCGGTGCCGTAGGGCCCCAGCACGCGGCCGGTGTTCGTGACGAAACTGAGCTGGGCCACCATGCCGCCGGATCCGGTCTGGCCATAGAGGCGTACCAGGAATTCGCCGGTAGCCCAGGTGAGGTCGTACTGGTTGCCACCAACGTCGCCATGAAAAGCCAGATTGGACGGCGAGCCCAGGCCTTGCACCGCGTCGATCCACCAGCCGCCGCGCACGGTCAGTCCGGTCAGCTTGAAGCCTGCCGGAATGGTGTCGGTAAAGGCGGTGCCACTGGCCGACCCGAAGATCGGCGACGCCACCAGCGTACCGGGAGCGGAGGCTTCCTCGCTGCCGATCTGCTGCAGGTAGGCGCTCAGGTCGGACAGCTCGGTGGCGGTCAGCGCAGTGCCCGGGATGTTGGCGCCGTGCGCCTGCATGGCCGCGGTCAGTGTCGGCGCGGAGCCATCGTGCAGGAAGTTCGATCCCCGCCACACGTCGCGCAGCGTCGGAATGTCGATGCCCGTCAGCGTGCCGCCCAGACGCGTGCCACTGCTCGGCTTGATCGTGCCGATGTTCTGCAGCGCCGTGCCCGCGAAGCTCGTGCCGCTGTGGCAACTGGCGCAATTGCGGCTGGTGAACAGGGTCTTGCCATTCACTGCCGACGCGGTGAGCGTGCCGGTGCTGCTGCGAAACGGGCTCGGATCGAAGCTGCCGAGCGAGGTCACATAGGCGGCCAGCGCGTCGAGGTCGGCACTGACGCCCGCCTTGGGCAGGCCCATGGGCTGCGAACGCGTGCCGGTGTTGAACGAGGTGTCGTCCATCAGGCCGAGCCCGCCGGAGAGCTTGCGGATCTGGCCTTCGAAGTCCTGCACTTCGTCGAAATTGCCGCTCCAGTGCAGCAAGCCGTGGCCCATGCCGGCCCGCCCGCGCAGGATGATGGTGCGGCGCAGGCCTTCGCCCAGGCCGGTGAGATCCCAGACCCGGCCGTCGGCGCCGCCGTCGTTGTGGCAGCTCGCGCAGCTCATGTAGTTGTCGCGGGCGAGGCGGGGATCGCGGGCGTCGTAGAACAGTTGCTTGCCCTTGAGCACGGTCGCGGACAACTTCTCGGTACCGATGTTGCCCAGAGTCGTTGCCACGGTCGGTATCGCCTGCCCCAGGTTCAGCAAGGGCGACAGATCGATCATGCTGATCGTGCGCCCGATGGCGTTGTGCACATACAGCCGCTTGCCGTCGGATGACAAGGCGAGGCTCTGCGGCGCAATGCCCACCTCGTAGCGCATCAGCTCGCGCCGACCGGCCACGTCGACCACCGCCACCTGACGGCTGGTTTCGAGCGCGACGAACAGGTAGGCGCCCGCCGGATGAAACAGCGCCGCACTGGCCAGGCTGGCATTGTCATGGTCGACCCGGCGCAACAGTTCCTCGGTGCCGGTGGTCAGGTCGATGCGTGAACTGATGGCCCGCACCGTGTTCTCGAACGTCAGGTTGAGGCCGTCGCGCAAGGTGCCGCGGCGGACGTTGTCCTGCTTCGAAGGCACCCAGGCGGAGCGACCGTCCGGCGAAATGGCAGGCGCGCCGAGGTAATTGGGAATGCCCCGGCCCTGGTTCTCGCTGTCGGTCCGGTCGCTGTGCGCGAGCACCACCGTGCGCTGCAGCCCGAGCGTGGCCGGATCGACCATCAGCACTTCGCCGCCCACCGCGGCACCTGCGGCATTGGTGGTCTTGACCGCGGCGGTGCCTTCGCCCGGCAGCGGTGGCGTGATGAAGCGCGACACCAGAAGGCGCGTGCCGTCGGCCGAGATGGCCAGATGGCGCGGGTTCGCGCCCACCGGCAGGCTGGCGATCTGCGCCCCCGTGCTGCCATTGAGCTTGAGCAGCGTGCCGCTTGCCTCCAGCGTGACGAACAGCGTGCCATCCACCGGCGACGCGACCACGCCATAAGGCTGCGAAGCCCGTGGCAGGTTCACGGTCTGCACCAATGCCAACGTGGCGGGGCTCAGCACGCTGAGGCTCGCGCTGTCGCGGTTGGTGACCCAGATGCGGCCGTCGGCGGCACGCGCCACGCTGCGCGGTGCCGCGCCCACTGCAATCTCGGCCACGCGGGTGTTGGTGGCGGTGTCGAACACGCTCACTGTGTCGCCGTCGGGGTTGGCGATCCACAGGCGCGACGAGGCCCCGGTGCGCGGCTCCATCAACAGCGCGGACGACGACCGTGCGGCCACACCCGCGCCGGTGGAACCGGCGACGGTGACGGCCTGGACGAACCGGTAGGTGGCCGTGCGGCCATCGCCGGTGCGGATGGTCAACACCACTTCGAAAACACCGGAAGATGCGTAAGTGTGCTGGACCACGGCGCTGGAAGACAGCGGGGTGTCGCCGGTGGCGTCACCGAAATTCCAGCTGTACTGCGCGGTGGCCCCGGCCGATAGCGCGGGCGCGTATTGCACCACGGCGCCGCTGTCCACGGTTGGCGCGGCCAGGGTGGTGACCTTCGGCACCGCATCGACCACATCCCACTGGAATTGCGCATTGGCGGCCAGGTTGCCCGCATTGCGAGCGGTCACCGTGATGCTGTAGCTGCCGGGTGCGGTGGGGGTGCCACTGATCAGGCCGGATGCGGTGTTGATGGACAGGCCCGCCGGCAGTCCGGTTGCGGTGAACGTGAGCGGGTAGCCACCAGGATCGCTGGCCACCGGAGTGACGCTCGCGGCATTTCCGACGACGGTCTTCTGGGCCGCGATCGGCTGCAGGGTCGGCGTCTGGTAGTCCGCCGGGGCGCCGAACACGGACACTTCGGCGAGCGACAGGAAGTTGGTTCCAGCCAACTGCACGCGCACGAAGCGCCCCACGCCGCCCACCGGCACGGCAAACACGCGGCTGGCCACCGTGGCGGCCACTGCTCGCTTGATGATGGCGGGGTCGGCCTCGAGGTTGGCCATCGTGCGGCCGGTCATGTCGGTCGGGGAGACGAACACGGTGTAGTTGCGCAGGCGGTCGGCACAGCAATCGGTGCGGTTCCATGTCTGCACCATGTCGATGCGGCTGGTTCCGCCGAGGTCGACCTGCCACCAGGGTTGTGCTTCCGACAGGGTGTGGGTGATCTGCCCGATGCCGTTGCCGCCGGTATTGCCATCCACGGCGACCGTTGCCGGCGCCCCGCCATAGTCGGAGGACTGGGTGGCACGTTTGGCCAGCGCCAGATTGACGGTGGATGGTTGCGTGGCCGCATACAGGCGCGCCGCCGGCACTGCAGTCCAGACTGTCGCATTCGGAAGTTTCCATTCGAGGCGCATTGCCGCGCCACCCGTGGCTTCGTAGTAGTCCAGCGCAATCGGGTAACGCTTGCCCGACACCATGGACACCGATGTGGCGTCGTACGTCGCCCCGTGCGAAACCCAGTTGTCCAGCACGAGCTTGCCGTCGACCCAAAGCCGCACGCCGTCGTCGCTGTAGGCACGCAGCTGAATGCCGCCGGTGGCCGGCGCCTCGATCAGGCCGGTCCAGCGCGCGGAAAAATGATCGGCAGGCAGGCCGGTCGCGGGCGCGGCCGTACCCCAATCGAAATTGGGCGCCTCGACACGTTGCACGACCGGCGTGCCTTCAGCCAGCTCCGTACTGAAGTACTGCGCAAACAGGCCGCTGCCCGAGCCGGCGGCGCTCACATCCACCACGAGGTCGGTGGTGACGGTCTGGATGCCATTGGTCGCGCGCACGGTCACCAGGTAGCTTCCGGCCGAATTGGCAATGCCGCTGAGCAATCCCGTGGTCGGATTCAGGGTGACGCCAGGCGGCAGGCCCGTGGCCGTGTAGGCCAGCGTGCCCGTGGCGGTGGTTGCGACGATCTGCTGCGTCAGTGTCTGGCCCGCCACCACGCTGAGGCTGCCGGGGTTGGTGACCGTGGGTGCGCCGTCGGCACTGACGGTCAGCATGGTGGCCACCGAAGGCGTGCCCTGTGCGTTCAGCGCGAACAGCATCCACTGGCCAGGCAAAAGAATGCCGGGGCTGGCAGGGACGGCCAGCCGGTAGCGGTTCGACCCGAGCGGTTCGAATGCCAGTGCCACACGGCGCTGATCGTTGTTCACGGTGTGGGTCACGGCGCCCAGGCGCACCAGCGCGAAGCCGGTGACGGCGCTGTCGGTCTGCACGTCGGCGGTGGTGCCATAGCCCAGCTTGGCCGGCGCACTGGAGATGACCGGCCGGGTGGCCGCGCTGCCATCGGCGTTGAACAGATAAGGCGGCGAAAGGATCTGCAGGTTGGGATGATCGGCGGCGCAGGCGCAGAGGCCACCACCGGCCGACACGATGCGGGCGTCGGGCAACAGCAGGGCAATGCTGTGGTAATTGCGGGCCACGGCCATCGCGGGCAACACGCTGAAGGTCTCCGTCTTGGGGTCGTAGAGTTCCGGAGGCAGGACGGCGAAGTCGTCGGAAAACTCCCGCGAGGTGGTCTGGCCGCCAATCACCATCACCTGCCCGTCGGGCATGACCACGGTGTTGGCGAAGACGCGGGGGTAGGCCATCGAAGGCAGCTTTTTGACCTGTGCCGTGCCGGTGGTGGTGTCGATGCGGTAGGCATTGGCCGTGGCCGCGACGTTGTTGTTCCAGGTGGCACCACCCACTTTCAGGATCACGCCAGCGTCGTACATCACCGTGTTGCCGGCAAGACTGGCCGTGTCGTCGCCGCGTCGGCCGGCGGAGGTGTAGCTGCCGGTGCCCTGAACGTCCAGCCAGGCCATTTCGGGCACCGGACCGGCGAGCAACACCTTGCCATTGCCCGTGGAGATCATGTTGAAGTGGGCATCGCTCTGCCAGCTGGTGTAGACCCCGTCCAGCAGGAAGGGGGCTGCCGGAATGCCGGTAAGCCGGCGCCATCCGGTGGCAGGCGCATAGACCTCGGCGTCACGGCCGCCGGTACCCAGGTTCCACGAGCCGCCCAGCGTCAGCACCGAACCGTTGCTCAACGGCGTGCTGCCGGTGTAGGCCCGGGGGATCTGCATGGCTGCGCCGGTGGTCCAGGTGCCGAGTGCCGGGTCGA
>JAQGNA010000601.1 GCA_028292075.1 Rhodoferax sp.
CAACAACAATGGTCACATCACCATTCGCCACCGTGGCGGCGGTCATAAGCACCATTACCGTGTTGTCGACTTCGTTCGCAACAAGGATGGCATTCCGGCGAAGGTCGAGCGCGTGGAGTACGATCCAAACCGTACCGCGCACATCGCCCTGATCTGCTATGCCGACGGCGAACGCCGTTACATCAACGCTCCGCGTGGCCTGGAAGCCGGCGCAACCCTGCTGAGCGGCGCAGAAGCGCCGATCCGTGCGGGCAACACGCTGCCGATCCGCAACATCCCCGTCGGTTCGACGATCCACTGCATCGAGCTCAAGCCCGGTGCCGGTGCCCAGATCGCCCGTTCGGCCGGTACTTCCGCGACGCTTCTGGCGCGCGAAGGCACCTACGCCCAGGTTCGCATGCGCTCCGGTGAGGTTCGCAAGATCCACATCGAATGCCGTGCCACGATCGGCGAAGTCGCCAACGAAGAACACAGCCTGCGCCGTCTCGGCAAGGCCGGTGTGAAGCGCTGGATGGGCATTCGTCCAACCGTTCGCGGTGTGGTCATGAACCCGGTGGATCACCCACACGGTGGTGGTGAAGGCAAGACCGGTGAAGGTCGTCATCCAGTCGATCCTTGGGGCAACCTTACCAAGGGTTACCGTACCCGTAACAACAAGCGCACCCAGGTCATGGTCGTGTCGCGTCGTAAGAAGTAAGGGGCAGCCAGATGACCCGTTCACTGAAAAAAGGTCCTTTCGTAGACCACCACCTGATTGTCAAGGCCGAAAAGGCTGTGGCAACCAAGGACAAGAAGCCAATCAAGACCTGGTCGCGTCGTTCCATGATCCTGCCCGATTTCATCGGCTTGACCATTGCTGTGCACAACGGCAAACAGCACGTCCCTGTCTACATTACCGATCAAATGGTGGGCCATAAGTTGGGCGAGTTCGCACTCACCCGTACTTTCAAGGGTCACCCTGCCGACAAAAAAGTCGTGCGGAAATAAGGAATAGACCATGGAAACACGTGCAGTCCTTCGTGGCGTGCGTTTGTCAGTCGACAAAGGCCGCCTGGTCGCAGATCTGATCCGCGGCAAAAAGGTAGACCAAGCCCTGAACGTTCTTGAATTCACGCAGAAAAAAGCTGCCGTGATCATCAAGAAGGTTCTGGAATCCGCCATCGCCAACGCTGAACACAACGACGGCGCCGACATCGACGAGTTGAAGGTGAAAACCATCTACGTCGAACAAGGCGCTACGCTCAAGCGCTTCACGGCCCGTGCAAAAGGCCGTGGTAACAGTATCAGCAAGCCCACGTGCCATGTGTACGTGACGGTCGGTAACTAAAAGGTCGGAAGATATGGGACAAAAAATCCACCCTACCGGCTTCCGTCTTTCGGTCAGCCGTAACTGGTCCAGCCGTTGGTATGCCAGCAACAAAGACTTCGCCGGCATGCTGGCGGAAGACATCAAGGTGCGCGAGTACCTGAAGGCCAAGCTGAAAAATGCTTCGGTGTCGCGCATCCTCATCGAGCGCCCCGCCAAGAACGCTCGCATCACGATCTTCTCGGCACGTCCGGGCGTCGTGATCGGCAAGAAGGGCGAAGACATCGAGAACCTGAAGCGCGAACTGGCCCGCCAGTTGGGCGTGCCGGTGGCTGTGAACATCGAAGAAGTGCGCAAGCCTGAAATCGATGCCAAGCTGATCGCCGACAGCATCACGCAGCAGCTCGAAAAGCGGATCATGTTCCGCCGCGCCATGAAGCGTGCGATGCAGAACGCCATGCGTTTGTGTGCCCTGGGCATCAAGATCATGTCGTCGGGCCGCCTGAACGGTATCGAAATCGCACGTTGCGAGTGGTACCGCGAAGGTCGCGTGCCACTGCACACCCTGCGTGCCGACATCGACTACGGCGTGTCCGAAGCCAAGACCACCTACGGCATCATCGGTGTCAAGGTCTGGGTCTACAAGGGCGACACGCTGGGCCGCAATGACGCGCCTGTGGTGCAAGAGCCGCGCAATGATGAAGAGCGTCGCCCCCGTGGCCCGCGTCGCGATGACCGCGGCGGCCGTCCCGGTGGCAACGACCGTCCTCCAGCACGCGGTCCGCGTCGTCCCGTGGGTGGCAATGCCGCTCCCGCCGATGGCAGTGACAAGCCTGTTGAAGCCGCAGGTGCAGCAGCCGCTGCACCGAAATCTACCGTTCAGCGCGTCCGTAAAGTAGCCGCGCCTGCTGCACCTGCTGCAGCTGACGGTAAAGGAGAATAAACATGTTGCAACCCGCGCGGCGCAAATACCGCAAAGAGCAAAAAGGCCGTAACACCGGCATCGCAACCCGGGGTAGCTCGGTGGCGTTCGGTGACTTCGGTCTGAAGTGCACGGACCGCGGCCGTCTGACGGCCCGCCAGATCGAAGCCGCACGTCGTGCGATTTCCCGTCACGTGAAGCGTGGCGGCCGGATCTGGATCCGTGTGTTCCCTGACAAGCCGATCTCCCAGAAGCCCGCCGAAGTGCGGATGGGTAACGGCAAGGGTAACCCCGAGTACTACGTGGCTGAAATCCAGCCGGGCAAGATCGTGTTCGAGATCGTCGGCGTCCCCGAAGAACTCGCACGTGAAGCCTTCCGTCTGGCTGCCGCCAAGCTGCCCCTGCGCACCACGTTCGTGGCCCGCATGGTCGGCCAGTAATCAGGAGCTACAGCAATGAAAACGACTGAACTGCGTCAAAAAGACGTTGCCGGCCTGCAAAACGAAGTCAAAGAGCTGCAAAAAGCACACTTTGGCCTACGCATGCAAAAAGCCACGCAACAACTCAACAACACGGCCACGCTGCGCTCCACGCGCCGCGCCATTGCCCGCGCCAAGACCATTCTTGGCGAGAAGCAATCGGCCGAAAAGTCCGCCAAATAAGGAGCGATAAATGACGGAAGCTAAAAAATCCCTCAAGCGCACCTTGATTGGCAAGGTTGTCAGCGACAAGCGCGCGAAGACGGTCACGGTGCTCATCGAGCGTCGCGTCAAGCATGAGCTGTACGGAAAGATCGTCGGCAAGTCCAGCAAGTACCACGCCCATGACGAAAACGGCGAGTACAAGATGGGCGACGTGATCGAGATCACCGAAAGCCGGCCAATCTCGAAGACCAAGAACTGGGTTGCGTCCCGCCTGGTCCAGAAGGCCATCGTCGATTAAGCCTTTCAGGCAACTCGGCAAAAACCGCAAAAACGGCCCACAATGTGGGTCGTTTTTGTTTTGGCGGCTGCGTTCTGCAGGCGCCACGCAAGCGTTCAACCCTTCAAGCAAACGGAGCACCCATGATCAAAGTCGGCGACAAACTTCCTTCAACCACCCTGATGGAATTCATCGAAGTTGAAGGCAACGGTTGCAGCCTCGGCCCCAACCCCGTGGACGTGGCCAAGGCCACCGCTGGCAAAACGATCGCGCTGTTTGCGCTGCCAGGCGCGTTCACACCGACCTGCTCGGCCAAGCACGTTCCCGGCTATGTCGAAAACGCCGCCGCCTTTAAGGCTGCGGGCGTGGATGAGATCTGGTGCGTGAGCGTGAACGATGCATTCGTCATGGGTGCCTGGGCGCGAGACCAGAAGACTGGCGACAAGGTCCGCATGCTGGCCGACGGCAGCGGCCTGTTCGCGCAGGCCACCGGCTTGACGCTCGACCTGACCGGTCGCGGCATGGGCGTTCGCAGCAACCG
>JAQGNA010000620.1 GCA_028292075.1 Rhodoferax sp.
CTGGTCGTACGAGCCCTTAAAGAGCAGCCAGAGGCAGCCGAGCATGAGCACCAGCGACAGGCCCATGCAGACCTTCTTCCCAAACGGCCCGAGGCGCCCCACCAGCATGTCGGTGCCGAGGTGGCCGTTTTCCTTCAGGGCAATGACGGCGCCCAGGAAGGTGAGCCAGACGAAGAGCCAGCGCGACAGCTCCTCCGACAGGACGAAGCCCGAGTCGAAGGCATATCGCATGAACACGTTGCCGAAGACCAGCACGACCATGACGGCCAGGGCCAGCGCAATGAGGTAGCCCAGGGCCTTGCAGTAGGCATCGATCAGTTTCTTCACCATGTTCATGTGTCTCGTGGACGGTTCGTACGGTTTGTACGGTTTGTGCAGGATGTACAAACCAGTCTGTTATTCCGAAGTTTCAAAAAAAGCGCCGGCTTGCGGCGCGGGTCGTTCGGGCGGTGGCTACACCAGCGGCACCGTCAGCGTCTCGATGACGGCGCGGGTGTCGGGCCGCACGCCGCGCCACCACTCGAAGGCTTCCGCAGCCTGCTCCGCCAGCATGCCCACGCCATCGGCGATCTTTGCCACGCCGGCGTCGCTGGCCATCCGCAGGAACGGGGTCAGGCCCTTGCCATAAGCCAACTCGTAGGCCAGCACGGCCTCGGCGAACACCTCGGCGGGCACGGGCGGCAACTCGGTCCGCAAGCTGGCCGACGTGGCATTGAAGACCACATCGAACCGCTGCCCGGCCAGCTCGGCATAACCGCCGCTCACCACCGGGCCCTGGCCCGCCACCGACGCGGCCAGCGCCTGCGCCTTTTCGACCGTGCGGTTGGCGATGAACAGCTGGGCCGGCATTTCGGCCAGGAAAGGCCGCAGCGCACCCCGCGTGGCACCGCCGGCGCCCAGGATCAACACCCGTTGACCGGCCAGAGGGCAGCCGAGGTTGTGCACCACGTCGCGCACCAGCCCGATGCCGTCGAAGTTCTGCGCCAGCACCCGGTCGCCTTCGAACTTCAGCGCATTGGCGGCCCCGGCCAGGCGGGCGTCCTCGGACCATTCGGTGGCATAGGCAAAGGCGTCGAGCTTGAAGGGCGCGGTCACGTTCATGCCGCGGCCCCCGGCGGCGCGAAAGGCGTCGACCGCCGCACGAAAGCCGCCAAGCGCGCCTTCGATGCGGGTGTACTCGATGTCCTGCCCGGTGGCCTGCGCGTACATGCCGTGGATCAACGGCGACTTGCTCTGCGCGATGGGGTTGCCAATGACGGCGTAACGGTCGGTCATCCTGTCTCCTTTGCCTCTCCGGGCGAATATTTCTCAAATGGAGCGCCTTGCGTCCCGGCGTAGGGGCGGTTGGCCAGCTCGTCAAATTTGTGCGCTGATCGCACAGAAATCCATCCGCGGCCGAACTTTAACGAGCTGTCGCACGGATGTACATGCAGCAAAGCAAGAATGCGCGCGCTGATCGATCGCGCCTGTTCGATCAGCGGACAGAATCCGGGTTTCCCCTGAGTGCAGGACGTGCTTGTCCACCGGCCAGAAGGCGCTATGCCATTGCGGGACGCCGCGGAATCATGAGCCGATGCTCCCCTTTTTGGACCACCTGGCCGTGTTGGTTCAGCAGTTCGGACGGCAACACCACGATGCCCCAGCCCGGCTTGCTCTTGCTCGCGCGCATATTGGCCACGGTGAAGCGCACCCGAAGCACGTCGCCGATCTTGATCGGCAGCAAAAAATCCCAGGTCCAGCCGAGCGACATGCCGGGCAGAAAGCGATATTCGCACTGCGTTTTCAGCCCGTCGGCCACTGAAAGGCCCATCAGCCCGTGGGCCACGCGACAGCCGAAGTGCGAGGCATTGGCGTACGCCTCGTCGACGTGCACCGGCGTGTAGTCGCCAGTCAGCTCGGCGTAGGCGTCGATGCGCGCGCCAGTCATTTCGTAGGTCGGACTGGTGCAGGTGTCGCCTTCGGTAGCGTCGTCCCAGTAGCGTTCCGGGGTCGTGAATTGAAACTTGGGAATGATCATTGAAAGTGTCCGTTGCGATTCAGATGCCAAAGCTGCGCAGGAAGGCGAGGCTGTGCCGCATCGCCGCGACCGGCTCGCCCTTGAAGCCGCATTCGCCCGACAGCAGGCCGTCATAGCCGCTGGCCTTCAGCTGGCGCACGAAAGCCGGGTAGTCATAGTGGCCGGTGCCGGGATTGAGCCGGCCGGTGTCCGCCAGGTGGATGTGACGCACCCAGCCTGCGCCTTCCGCGAGGCTTGCCAGCGGCTCGCCTTCCTCGTCCATGTGGTAGAAGTCGGCAAGCGCCCGCACCTCGGCCCGGTCGAGCTGCCTGGCCAGCGCCACAGCCTCCGTCACGCTGTTGACGAAGTTGGATTCCTTGCGGTTGAGCGGTTCGATCACCAGCCTGGTGCCGCTGCCGCTGAGCGCGTCGGCACACCACGACAACACGGCGAGAAACTGCGCTTGAGTGGCCTGGCGGCTGCCGCCTTCGGGCACGTTGCGAGTCCAGCCGCTGCCGAGCACCACCGTCTGCGCGCGGGCCATCACAAGCAGTTCGACCACACGGTCGAAGTAGGCGCGGTTGCGACGGTCGTCCACGTTGTCGCCGACCAGGCGGAAGTCGTGCGGGAAGAGGTAGCTCATGGCCAGCGCGGGCAGGGGCAGGTCGCGAACCCTGGCCATCGCGTC
>JAQGNA010000638.1 GCA_028292075.1 Rhodoferax sp.
AATCGGCCTGCAGGCGCACGGTGCTTCCGTCGTTGGCGGTGACGACGCCGTCGACGGCGAGCCGCAGCATGCGTTCGGCCACTTCGTGCGCGTCGTGCAGCACGGCACCGGGTTCGCGCCGCGACACCAGCGTGCCCTGCCGCGTGTAGGCGCGGTCGGCGAAGGCTTCGGCCACCACGCGTACGCCCATCGCGTCGGCCCAGCGCAGGAGCGGCGAACCGGCGAGCGCGACCAGGCACAGGGCGGGATCGACCTCGCGCATGGCCGTCAGCACGTCGCGCGCCTGGCGCTCGTCGTGCGCGATGGTGTTGTAGAGCGCGCCATGCGGCTTGACGTAGCGCACCTGCGTGCCGGCTGCCGTGGCCAGCCCCTGCAGCGCACCGATCTGGTAGATGACATCGGCGATCAGGTCGGCGCTGTCGACGTCCATGTTGCGGCGACCGAAGCCGGCGAGATCCGGATACGCCACATGCGCGCCGACCGCGACGCCCCGCGCCGCCGCCAGGCGCAGCGTGCGCAGGATGCCGGCCGGATCGCCCGCATGGAAGCCGCAGGCCACGTTGGCGCTGCTCACGATGTCGAGCATCGCCGCGTCATCGCCCATCCGCCAGGCGCCCAGGCTCTCGCCGAGGTCGCTGTTCAGATCGATGGTCATCGGATTCACCGCCAGCCCAGGAAGTAGAGGAGGAACACGTTCACCACCAGCAGCGAGGCGGCGGTCGGTATCTGCACGCGGATCACCGCGTTCTTGTCGGGCAGTTCCAGCAGCGCTGCCGGCACGATGTTGAAGTTGGCTGCCATCGGCGTCATGAGCGTGCCGCAGTAGCCCGAGAACATGCCGATCGCCGCCATCACGGCCGGATCGATGTGGAACACGCCCACCAGCACTGGCACGCCGACGCCGCCCGTCATCACCGGGAACGCCGCGAAGCCGTTGCCCATGATGATCGTGAAGAGCGCCATGCCGACCACGTAGACCAGCACCGCGACGAAGCGGAGGTCCATGTTGATGTAGCTGGTGGTGATGTGCGCGACAGCCTTGCCGACGCCGGCGTCGGAGAACACCAGCCCCAGCATGCCGAGCATCTGCGGCAGCACCACGGCCCAGCCGAGCGCATCGGTCAGGCGGCGGGATTCGCGCATGCCCTGCAGCGGCGTTTCGCGGGTCAGCCAGCAGGCCAGCAGCAGCGCCACGACGCAGCCGACGCCCAGCGCCACCAGCGTGGTGTTCTTGGGATCGAGCAGTGGCAAGCCGCCGATGGAGAGGTGCTTGGCCGACAACGTGCCGATGACGGTGACCACCGGAATCGCCAGCGCCGGAATGAACAGCTTGTTGCCCAGCCGGTTCGCGCTGGCTTCGTACTGCGCCGACGTCGGCTCCTCGTGCTTGCCGGCGCCCACGCCGCGCAGGCCGGCGATGACCGCCATCGCGATGGCACCGACGCCGACCCAGGTCGGCGGCAGCTTGTCGCCGATCAGGAAGACCAGCGAATACAGGCCCCAGAACAGCGCGCTGCTGTAGCGCTTGGGATGCCGCCGGTCGGCCAGCGTCATCAGCGCGGTGATCGCCAGGATGATGCCGACGACGATGTAGAGAAGGTTGATGGACAGAACCATGATCAGTCCGCCTTCTTCAGTTCGCGGTCGAGCGACTTGTCGAGCCGCCGCAACCGCCACGCATGGATGACGAAGGCCGCGATCGCCGTCGGAATACCCCACAGCGCGATGTGCAGCGGCTCGACGTCGATGCCGGCTTCATGCAGGAAGGTGCTCATCAGCACGATGGCGCCGAAGGCCACGAAGATGTCCTCGCCGAAGAACAGGCCGACGTTGTCGGTCGCCGCGGCGTAGGCGCGTAGCTTGTGGCGGATGCGGTCGGGCAGCTTGCCGTAGCGCGCCTCGGCGGCGCCTTCGGCCATCGGCGCCAGCAGCGGACGCACCATCTGCGGGTGGCCGCCCAGGCTTGTGAGGCCGACGGCCGCGGTCAGTTCGCGCGCCGCCAGATAGACGATCAGCAGCCGGCCGGCGGTCGCCGACTGGATGCGGCCGATCCAGTTCTGCGCGTGCTTGCGCAGCCCGTGCCGCTCGAGCAGACCGATGACGGCCAGCGGCAACAAGATGATCAGCGGCAGGTTGCGGGTCTTGATGAACCCGTTGCCGATGGCCGCGAGCACCGCCACCGGCGCAAAGCCGGCCGCGAACGCGGTGACGATGGCCGTGACGATCACGACCAGCATCGGATTGAAGCGGAGGATGAACCCCGCAATGATCACGGCCACCCCGAGGAGCGGCCATAGATTGACGTCTTGAATCATGTTGGACTTTCGTTTGAACGCATGGAACTCCCCTGCAGAACGCTCTGCAAGACGCAAATCTCATGCCAATGAATGAGCAATCGAATGCGTATTGATCACCCAAATTAGGTGAATTGTTGAACGATCCTATTTATTTTGCCCAACAACAGTGCATCGAAAGCCCCATGCAAACCCTGAGCGTGGCCAGGCCGGTGCGCTGGAATCTGCTAAAAAGCATCCACTTCCCTCTTCTTCAGGCATGACCCGGCTGGCTCCCCCACCCCCCTCCCCTGCGCCCTCGCCTCCGACCGCCACCGCGCACACGCTCAGCGACCGCGTGGCCGAGCTGATCCGCCAGAAGATCGTCAAGGGAGAGTTCACGCCGGGCCAGCGCCTTTCGGAAGCGGCGCTCAGCGAGAGCCTGGAGA
>JAQGNA010000664.1 GCA_028292075.1 Rhodoferax sp.
CGGTCGAGGCGCCCGACGTGCGGGCCTACGCGCTCAATGCGGCGTCGCGTCAGCTGCTCGAGGCATTGCGCTCCTGGCCCGAAGCGGCCCACGCCACGCCGGTCACCGGCATGCAGGTTTTCGGCGACCGCGGCGGCGAGGTCAACTTCAACGCTGCCTCCCAGGCAACCGATGCCTTGGCCTGGATCGTCGATGTGCCGGCGCTCGAAGCCCGGCTGCGCGAGGCCGTGCGCTATCAGCCGATGATCGAAGAGGTCGACGCGCCGCAGAAGGCCGCGCTGACCGTCGTGTGCGAAGGCAAGGCCAGCGCAACGCGGGCCGAATTCGGCGTTGACTACGACGTCACTCCTTATGGCCAACAGGCCATCGCCACCCGGCTTACCGCCGCCAAGCCCCACGGCCAGGTCGCACGTCAGTGGTTTTCGGGCGGCGAAGTACTGGCTTTTTTACCCCTGGACGGCCCCCACGGGAACTCCGTGGCCGTGGTGTGGTCTGTCCAGGAGGCCCGCGTGGCGGCCTTGATGGCGTTGCCGGCCGAAGACTTTGCGGCGCAGTTGGAGGCGGCCAGCCATGGCGCCCTGGGGGCTCTTTCGCTTTCGACGGGTCGAGCGGCATGGCCGCTGCAGCGCGCTCAGGCTGCGCACTGGGTCGGCGGCAAGCCGATGTCCTGGGCACTGGCCGGTGACGCCGCCCACGCGGTGCATCCGCTCGCGGGCCAGGGCCTCAACCTGGGGCTGGGCGATGCTGCCGAGCTGGCGCAGGTGCTGCATGCGCGGGAGTACTGGCGCGGCGTTGGCGACATGAAGCTGCTGCGGCGGTACGAACGTGCCCGCAAGGCCGCTGTGCTGACCGTCGGCGGCGCGACGGACGGCCTGCAGCAGCTCTTCGCCCGCGAGGAGCCGGCGCTGCAGGGCTTGCGCAACTGGGGCATGAAAGGCTTCGAGCTCAGTGGCTGGATGAAGGCCTGGGTGGCGCGGCAAGCCATGGGCGCCGGGCGATAGACGCCGGGGCAAGGAAACCGGCCCGCGAGCGCACCGGCTTGCAAGCGAACGACGACGACAACGAACGAACGACGAACGACATTGAGGTAATCGGGCAGCGCAGCAGCCACCCGGCCAGATTTTGAAAGACAAGCGCATGACAACGATCACCAGGCTCCTGAAGCCAGCACTCATCTCCGCCGTCGCCCTGGCTTGCCTGGGTGCCGCCGCCCAGGAAGCCGCGATCCGCAAGAACCTCAAGGAACGCCTGCCGCAAATGCCCGAGATCGAGGAGATCAGCAAGAGCCCGATCCCCGGCCTGTTCGAACTGCGCCTGAGCGGCGCCGACATCATGTACACCGACGCCGAAGGAAACTACCTCATCCAGGGCAACATGATCGACACCAAGGCCCGCCGCAACCTGACCGAGGAGCGCATCGAAAAGCTCAACACAGTGGCCTTCGACGCCCTCCCGCTGAAAGACTCGTTCAAGATCGTGCGCGGCAACGGCAAGCGCAAGATGGCCGTGTTCGAAGACCCGAACTGCGGCTACTGCAAGCGCTTCGAAAGCGAGATGCAGAAAGTGACCAACGTCACGGTGCACATGTTCCTCTACCCCATCCTTACGCCCGATTCGCACGTCAAGTCGAAGAACATCTGGTGTGCGAAGGACAAGGCCAAAGCCTGGGCCGACTGGATGGCCAAGGAACAGGTGCCCGCCGCCGCCGACTGCGACGATTCCGCCACCGCGCGCAACGTCGAGTTCGGCAAAAAGTACCGCATCACCGGCACGCCGACGCTGATCTTCGCCGACGGCTCGCGGGTGCCCGGGGCCATTGGTGCGGACCAGGTCGAGAAGTACCTGGCCACGGCCAAGAACTGACGTCCCATCGAAGGAGGCGTCAACTGCCGGCGGCAAGCTCCGCCCACGTCCTGTATTCTTCAGCGACTTATGCCCGCCGCCACGCATTCCTTCCTCTCGCCGTCCGCGTCCACCGCCACCCCCACAGTGCCTTTCAGCACGCCATCCACCGCGCCTGCGACTGCCCCACCGATCGCTTACCGGGTCGAGGTCGCTGATCTCCATGCACACCTCTTCCGCGTCTGCCTGACCATCGCCCAGCCAGCGGCGCTGCAGCGGGTGTCGCTGCCGGTGTGGATTCCGGGCAGCTACCTGGTGCGAGAGTTCTCTAAGAACCTGCTATACCTGCAGGCGCACCAGAGCCGGCGCCGCGTGGCCAACCTGAAGCAGGTCGACAAGAACACCTGGGACATCCAGGCCCACCCCGGCAAGGCGCTGGTGCTGAGCTACGAAGTTCATGCGTTGGACAACTCGGTCCGCACCGCCTGGCTCGATGCCTCGCGGGGCTTTTTCAACGGCACCAGCCTGTGCCTGCGCGTGCACGGCCAGGAGGACCGGCCCCACGGGCTGGAAGTGGCCAGCGGCAAGGGCATCGAGGGCTGGAGCGTTGCAACCGGACTCACGCCGTCATCGGTTGACGACAAGGGCTTCGGCCACTACCTGGCCGACGGCTATGACCAGCTGGTCGACTGCCCGGTCGAGATGGGCCATTTCTGGAGCGGCGACTTCAAGGCGGGCGGCGTGCCGCACCGTTTCGTGGTGGCCGGCGCCCCGCCCTCTTTCGACAGTGCCCGGCTGATGGCCGACACCCAGGCCATCTGCGAGGCCGAGATCCGCTTCTGGCACCACCAGCAGGAAGCCACCGGCAAGCTGGCCCGCAAGCCGC
>JAQGNA010000665.1 GCA_028292075.1 Rhodoferax sp.
TCTGGACGCGCGCTGTCAGGTCCTGATGACATGCGGCCGGAATGCGTGCGGCCTGTGCCGGGTCGACGTCGTAGATGAACAGCATGAAAGGCGCGTTGCCGCCGTTGGCTTCGGCCGGACTGAACCATTCGGCCAGATGCTCCTGCGGTAGCGCAGGCGCGACGGGGCGAAAGTCCTCGCGGTCCTTCAGCTCGTTGATGCGCGCCTGCATGGCCGGGTCGATGGGCGAGGCAAGGATCGATCGCGCACCCAGCGCCCGCGGGCCGAATTCCATGCGCCCCTGGAACCAGCCGATGACCTTGCCGTCGGCCAGCAGCCGGGCCGTGGCCTCGCCGACGTCATCGAGGCGGCGGTACGAAAGCTTAGCCCAGGACAGCAGCGCCTCGATCTCGGCATCGTCGAACGCGGGCCCGAGGTAGGCATGCGACATGGTCCACCGGCGGGGGGCCAATGCGACCGGCTCGGAACGCGGCGTGATGGCCGCGGCGGAAGCGGTGGTGGTGGTGGTGGCGGTGGCGGTGGCCGAAACATCCGCCAGTGGCCGGGGCGATGCGTCCACACCCGATGATTTCAGCCGCTGTTGCGCATCCACCCACAGGGCCGCGCCCAGCGCCGTGCCGGCGTCGCCGGCGGCAGGCTGCACCCAGATCTCGTCGAAGGCGCCGCTGTCGCGCAAGCGGGCGTTCATCACGCAGTTCAGTGCCACGCCGCCGGCCATCGCCAGGCGCCGCTGGCCACTGGCCTCGCGCAACCAGGTCACCAGTTGCAGCGTGGTCTCCTCCAGCACCACCTGCAGCGACGCGGCCAGGTCGAAATGCGCCGCCTCGAGTGCCGCGCCGCGTTCGCGTTGCGGACCGAACAGGCGCGCCAGGTCCATGCGCTCGATGCGGTAGCCGCCCCCGGGCAGCAGGCGGATGTTCTCTCGCAGCACCGCTGCGAAGCGCGGCTGGCCCATGGCAGCCAGCGCCATGACCTTGTATTCATCGGACGAATGCAGAAAGCCGAGATGGTGCGTGATCTGCTCGTACAGGATGCCCAGCGAATGCGGCATGCAGACCTCGCCCAGGCCGCGGTAGCGGTCGCCCGCATACACGCCATAGCTGGTGGTCGCGTGTTCGCCGCGCCCGTCGAGCGTGAGCACCGCGCAGGCGTCGAAAGGGCTGGCCAGGAAGGCGCTGGCCTGATGGCAGAGGTGATGGTCGACGAAGTGGAAGCGGTACGGGCCGTCCGGCCGCGCGCCGGCCAGCCGCTTCCGCAGATGGTGCGGTGCGCCGTCGGCCAGCTGGCGCGGCGCATTGACGATGTAGGCGGCGAAGAGCGGGTCCCAGGGGTTCTCCCACTCACCCGCCGATCGGGCCGAGGGTTCCAGCGGAAGCGCGATCGTCTGGCCTTCGGCGCGTCCGGCCAGAAAGCGCCGGGGGTCGTAGCTGTAGCCCACATGGTCCACGTCCACCAGCCGCACGCCGGCCTGCTTCAGGCAGTCGTCGATGGCATTGAAGGGCAGCTCCCAAGCCGAGAACGGCACGGGGCGCTTGCCGTGCTTGATGCGGCTGAAGCGCTCTTCCTCGCTGGCGGCGACCACCACGCCGTCGACCACCAGGGCCGCGGCGCTGTCGTGAAAAGCGGCGTTGATGCCGAGCGTGATCATGCGGGTACTCCCAATATGGCGGTTGTTTCGGGAAGACCGGCGCGGCACGCAGTCGCACTGCCGGGCATGCCGCGGTCGCCCCCCACGTCGCGGTCGCCGATGAGCTCGAGAGCGGCCCGCACCACGCGCTCGGTTTCCACGCCTTCGAGGCAATGGTGATGACCCTGCGGACAGACGCTCTTCAAGCAATTGCGGCAGGACACGTCTTCAAAGAGAACGCGCGACGGGGTCATCCATGGCGTGTGCTGCGGATTGGTCTGCGCATACAGCACCACCACCGGCGTGCCGAGCGCGGCGGCCATGTGCACCGGGCCGGTGTTGTTGCTCACCAGCAGCCGGGCACCGGCCAGCAGCGCCCCCAGCTGGCCCAGATCGAGCAGGCCGGCGAGCGAGGTGGACGGCCCCGTCATCGCGGCACGCGCACGCGCCACCAGTGCCACCTCGGAGGCATCGCCGGTAAAGAAGACCTGCCAGCCAGTGGCCTCCGCGATGCGGTCTGCCGCGGCGGCGAACCGCTCCACCGGATAGCGCCGCGACGACGCCGTGGCCCCCACATGCAGCACGATGCAGGGCGCATCCGGCCGTGCACCGGCCTGCACGATGCGCTCGCGCAAGCCGCGGACGTCATCCGGGCGGTGGTGGAACACCAGCCGCTCCTCGCCGCCATGGAAGCCGACGGAGCCCACCAGGTCGAGCTGGCGACGCACTTCATGGCGCATGCCCGGCTCGACACGCTCGGTGTCTGGCTGCCAGTGGGTCAGCAGGTCATAGGGGTTCTCGCGGCAGTAGGCCAGCCTCAGCGGAATGCCCGCCAGCCGACACAGCAGCGCCGCGGGCAAGGCACTTTGCGTGCAGACACCGAAGATCACCGCCGCATCGAATTTCTCCGAGGCGAGCCGTGTCACCAGTTGATGATCTTCGGCCACATCGGTAGCGCCAGGCTGGCGGGTCCAGGGCGCGGCATAGGCAATGGCGTCGTCCAGCATCGGCAGATGGCGCAGCGCCGCGGCGCCCGACCTGGAGGCCAGCAGCGTCAGGCGCGCATGGGGCAGTCCTCGGCGGATGGCGGCCAGGGCCGGCGTGGTCATGAGCAGGTCGCCCAGGTTGTCGAGCCGCACCGCCAGCACGCGGCGTGCGGCGGCCCATTCGGGATCAATGGTGGCGGGCCTGACAGGCAAGGCGGGCCTGTCGACCGGGCCGAACCCTTCGGGCATGCGCACTGCCGTGACCAGGTCCGTGGCGGCGGTCAGGCGCGTGGCACCAGTCAACCGAGCCATCGAACCGCCCCCTTCTGAGGCGCTGCTCTGGACTGCGAAGCGCGGGGCATGCCGCGTCCGCGCGCTTCGCCGCCCTCTCGGGCCAGAATTTCCTGCGCCGCGCCGAGCAGGTAGGATGCCACGGCGTCGGGCGTGCGCAACAGGGTGCGTTCCCACAGCGTTTCATTGCCGACATCGAGCAACACGCTGCGGCAGCCTGCACGGTGGCCGGCCTCCACGTCGTCCAGGATGTCGCCCACCATCCAGCTTGCGGCCAGGTTCACATTGAGGCGGCTGGCGGCAGTCTGCAGCATGCCGGGCGCGGGCTTGCGGCACTGGCAAGCGGCCACGGTACCCGGGGCGGCGGGGGCATGCGGGCAGAACTGGAAGCCCGCCAGCGGCACGCCGGCCTGGGCCAGCAGCCTCGTCAACGCGGTCTGGAGGTGCCGCAGCGCATCCTGGTCGAACCGGCCGAGGGCCACGCCGGGCTGGTTGGTCACGACGACGATGAGGTAGCCGGCATCGACCAGCAGGCGCAGGCCGTCGATGGCGTTGGGGGTGAAGCGCAACAGCGCGGGATCGACGTTGTAGGGCACGTCTTCGACCAGCGTGCCGTCCTTGTCGACGAACACGGCCCTTGGCAGCCGGGCGCTGGCGCGCGCGCCGCGGGCGGGCTCGCCCAGCAGATGGATCAGGGCCATGAGGTCTCCTGGTCGGGCAGCACCATGACCTCGGCGACCACCGACCCGCGCGGCATGGCAAGCATGAAGTGCACCGCCTCGGCCACGTTGGCCGGGTCCTGCAGGGCATTCGGATCGAGGTCGGGAAAGCGCTCCAGCAGGAATGGCGTCCGCATGCCTCCGGCAATCACCGAACTCACCCGGATACCGGCCGAGCGCAGCTCCGCATGCAAGGCCCTCGACAAGCCCAGCAAGCCCCACTTGCTGGCGTGGTAGGCGCTCGCATTGGGCCATGCCCGCAGCGCGGCGGTGGATGCGATGTTGATGATGTGGCCCCCGCGGCCATCGTCCGAGGCCCGCAGCGCCGGCAAGGCCGCCTTGGCCAGGTAGAAGGGGCCGCGCAGGTTGGTGTCGAGCACCTTGTCCCATGCGCCGATGTCGACCTCGGCAAGCGAGGCGGTCACGTCGGTGCCGGCGTTGTTGACCAGCACGTCGAGCGCGCCGAAGCGCCCCACCGTCTTGGCCACCGCATCGGCCACCGCCTGCGCATCGCCCACGTCGGCCGCAAGCGCGATGCTGCGCTCCTGGCGCGGGTCGAGTTGCGCGGCCACGGCGCGTGTCTTGTCGGCGTCGCGGTCGAGCAGCGCAACGAAGGCCCCAGCCTCCAGCAGACGCCGTGCAATGGCCAGGCCGAGTCCGCTCGCCGCCCCTGTGACGAGCACCGTTTTTCCCTGAATCACGGCGCTCATCGGAAGCTCCCTTCCGCCACGGTAGCCCCGATTGCCAGGCTGACCGGACGCGGCGCATGCCGTCGCGGCGGCGGGGCGACAGGCGCATGGCGGATCGAGCGGTAGACCTTCAACAGACCGTCGGCGACACAGTCCCAGGTGAACATGGCGTCGACGCGGCGGCGCCCGGACTGCCCCAGCCTTGCGCCGAGCGCGGGGTCGGCATGCAGCAGGGCAATGCGCTGGGCCAGCGCGAGCGGGTCGTTCGGTGGCACCAGAAAACCGGTGGCACCATCGACCACCGTATAACGCAGGCCGCCCACATCGCTTGCGATCACCGGCACGCCGCAGGCCATGGCCTCCAGCGGCGTGATGCCGAAGGGCTCGTACCACGGGGTGGTGACGAACACGTCGGCCGCGGCATAGTAGTGCCGCAACTCGGGGCGCTGGCGGTGGCCCGTGAACACCACCTCGCCCGACACGCCCATCGCCTCGGCCACCTGCCGCAGGCGGGCGATCTCGGGGGTGCGGCTCTCGTCGGGTTCGGGCGCGTCGCCGCCCACCACCATGAGCCTGAGCCGCGCACCTTCCGGCAGCAAACGCCGGGCATGGGCGAGCGCACGGATCACGTTGTCGATGCCCTTGCGCGGCACCAGGCGGCCCAGCTGCAGCAAGAGGAAATCACGCGGGTCGAGGCCCAGCGCCTGCCGGGCCTGCGCCCGGTCCATGGGGCTGAACTCGCTGCGGTCGAAGCCGCAGGGCACCATGGTCAGGCGGTCTTCCGCGGCGCCGTACAGCTGGTGCAGATCTTCCACGTCCTGCGGGCATTCGGCAATGACCGCATCGGCGTCGCGCACACACAGCTGTTCGATGTCGATGCGTGACGGCGGAAACGCATCGGCCTGCCGCTGGTGCCGCAACCGCACCAACCCCAGCGCATGGAATGTGATGGCGAAGGGCAGGCGCAGGGTTTGCTTGAGGTGCCGCGCCACCATGCCCGACATGAAAAAATTCGCATGGGCGACGTCGTAAGGCCGGGCATGCCGCAGCAACATTTCGCAAGAGGCCGCGAAGGCGGGCATGTGGGGGAGGAGCTCTTCCTTGCGCACGAACTGGGCCGGCCCGGCCGGCACGTGCAGCACCCTGGCACCGGGACACAGCTCGCTCACCGCCGGCTGCGAGGCCGAGTCGCGCCGGGTAAAGACATCGACATGGTGGCCACGCTCGGCGAGTTTGCGGGCCACGTGATTCACATAGATGTTCTGGCCGCCGGAATCGACGCCGCCGGCCAATGCGAGGGGCGAGGCGTGTTCGCTGATGAGTGCAATGCGCAAGGATTTTTTCATAGACCTTCTTCGGTGGTCGCCGGCAAACTGCCGACTTGCGGGACAAGCGGCAAACCGCGTGCCGACTTGGCGGCCGGGTTAACAGAAGCGGTGAGAACCGCTTCTCGGAACCGCCGAGGTCATCAACGGATGACCCGTAAAATTTGCGGCGATGGGGCGCTTTTGCGGTAAGCCGTACCTGACTGCGCGGCAAGGCAATCGGCGGCGCTCACGGCTCCGCGGCGCCCGGGCATGTCGATTGCTCGGCCGTTGCCATGAACTTCACTTTTGCCGGGGGCAACAGCCCCTCCTCTCCCTCCTCCTCTCCGTCCTCCGCTGCGTCCTCCTACCCTGCCTCCAACAGGCCGATGGGTACTTCGGCCCAGGGCAGCTGGCTGGCACGCGATGCGGCGCGGCGGGCGCTCGACCGCGCGTTGCCTGGCATCGAAGCCCAGTTGGGCGATCCAGCGGTCAGCGGCACCGGCTTCCTGCACATCGTGCTCATGGACCCGGGCCTGCCGCCCGGTTCATCGGCCTTCGAGGACGCCATCCTGCTGGAGCACTCGGTGGGCGAACCTGCGCAATGGGACGCCGACTACGCCCGCTTCGCCCGGGCCAAGGCGCAGCTGAGCTGGCGCCACGGGGTCGACGGACACGTGCTGCAGTCGCGCTATCCACACCTGCTGCTGCCCGGCGACACCACACTCTGGGGTGGCGTCTGCCTGGACGGCATCGTGGTGGGCGTGAGCGGCGCCCAGCCCTGGTTCGACGAAGCCTTCGGCCTGACATTGGCCGCCTACCTGCGGGCCGAGATCAAGCGCAGCGCCGCCGACTGCAACGAGCGGAAGGTGCTCTTTGCGCCGGAGCACGGCGGGGCCTAGCGGTGCGGCGCAGGCGGCGTGACGCAGGCGGTGGAGATGCCCTGCGCTTGTCCCCGGCCGGGCTGGGGAATGGCCTCGCAGGGATAATCTGGTCCATGACCACCTGCCGTTCCGCCGCCACCCGTCCATCAGCACGGCCAGCTGTTCGCTCGCCAGCGAGTGCCTGCAACAGCAGCCTCGCCCGTCCCTGCTTCCAAAGGGGTTGACCGTGAATTTTCCCGTCAAGCCGCCAGCTCGCTGGGCCAACCTGCGCAAGGCGGCGTTCATCGCGGCCGCGGTGCTCATCGGCACCGTGTTCCTCAGTGGGGTTTGCATCTTCGCGTACCAGATGCTCAACGCCGCCTGAGCTGGAGACGTGGCCGCCATCGCGGAGCCGCCGCTCGCCACCCGCCCCATCCGCCCCATCCGCCCCGCCCGCCTCCCGAAGGGCAATCTGCACCTTTGGCAATTTCACGTTCCTGACCACAATGCGGCTCAGTCGGGCTGGACTGCGGTGGTCGCGGGCCAGCGGCGACGGGCAACAGGAGCCACACATGACTGAAATCCGACTGGCCTGGTCCCTGGGCGGCCGCACCGATTTCTCGGGCGCGCCCCTCCAGAACGGCCAATGGGTCTATGCCGACGCACAAGCCCGGAAGGACCTGGCTTTCAGCGCGGACATCGGCAACCAGGCCTTCGGGGCGGGGACGCACTGGATCGAGCAGCGGAACGCGCCAGCCTTCGCTGCCACGCACGGCCCGCGCTGGAGCCCGCCTCATTGCGCATCCGCCGGTCAGCCGTCACGGCATGCGGCGTGGTTGCAGCTTCGCGGGCGCTAACGAAGGGTCTGGTCACGCTTGCCTCGGCCCGATGCCGAAGGCACGAGCGCTCGGCGGGCGGGCAGGCACGGCTGAGCGATCCGGCGTGGGAGGTGGCGCACGAATGCGACCGGACGCGCCCTACAAGAGGCCATGCCGGTGCCGCGCACCATCGGGTCCATGGCAGCGGACCTGGTTCGATTCAAGTTAGGTGTCGAGCGCAAGATCGTGCGCCTCTGGTTGTCGCGCGGGCCTTCGCAGCGCACTTTCCTCAAATTGCACGACTTCCCCGCTGACCTGTGGGCGGAAGGAATTCGGCTTGGCGAAACCTCCATCGAACATCGGCTCGCCGTATTGAAGCTGCTGAGCGGCTTCACCACCGCCCCAGGGGGAGCCCCGCCCAAGAAACGTTGAAGCCATTGGTTCGACTGGCGTTTTTTGACCACGCGCTCAGCCATTCAAGCCGTTGGCCTACAGGTGGTGCAGGTGTCTGCACCCATATTTGACACAGGGCAACTTTAAGGGCCCCCTATGTCCATCTTTCCATTTTTCCCTGCGCCGACTGTCAAGGGCCGCATTCTCGGCCTGTGGCGCGCCCGCCCGGCAGAGCAACGGACTTTTCTGGCGCTGCACGACTTCGAATCTCAGGTCTGGCGCGACGGACTTCAGCTCGACAGCAATTCGCTGCAGCATCGCCTCGCCGTGTTCAAACTGACGAAGGGCCTGGTCGCGCCAGACTGACAAGCGGCAAGGTTCGGCGCGCCGGGGGCAAGCCACTGCGGCGGAAATGCCTGAAATGCGCATGGCAAATGCCGGTTCAAGGGTGAAGCTGGCGTTCAACGTCGAGTTGCCTTTTTGCCACTGCTCGACGATACGAACGCGCGCGAAAAGGTGAGAATTCGCGCGACACAAACCGCGAGTCCGACATGCCACTTACCCTGCTCCGTGAAATTGCCGACAGCCCTGTTTTGCCACGGCTGTACAAACGCAAGTCAGACGTGAGCCGGCTGGTCATGTACCGCGCATTTGGCTATATCTCTGCGGTGATTCCCCCGATCGACGAAGGCAGGACCATGCCTTCCGTCGTGATCGCCGTGCTCCCGGCCGGTTACCGTGCGTTGGGTCGCCTCTGCGCCATCGACTTCCGCAAGAGCGAATCGGGGCCCGGCGCCGCGAGCCTGTTGCATGAGGCGGAAGAGCGCAAGGGCTGAGATCTCCGGGCATCTGTTCCGCGCGGAAAGCAGCCTGAACCTCGGCGTCACGAGCGGCAGAAGTCCCTCCGCCCCGACACACTGGTCTGTAGATTTAATTCAATTGTTGCAGGATTGACGCCAATCAAGCCACTACGGTAACTCCTGTTTCATACTAGAGGACAGCCGCGCAGCGCCCGGGTTAACGAGTGATCGCCGCGCGCCTTCCTTAGTCGCTTCAGGAGTTCCTGCCATGTACCAACGCATTCTCGTTCCCATCGATGGCAGCGAGCCGTCCGGCTACGCTCTGTCGGAGGCCATTGCTGTGGCCCGGCTGACCAGGGGCCGAATGCGTCTGATGCACGTGATCGACGAACTCTCGGCCGCGCATGCGCGCAGCGCCTATGCAGGCTATGGCTCCGATTGGCTGAGCGAGGTACGACGCGATGGCGCGGCCATGCTCGAGCATGCGCGCGCGGATGCGGAGGCCGCTGGCATCGGCACGGAGACCCTGCTGCATGACAGCTTTTCGTCCCATCTTGCCGAGGTGGTGCTCGACGAAGCCTCGCGCTGGCAGGCCGACCTGATCGTGCTGGGCACGCACGGGCGGCGCGGCATCAGCCGCGTCTTCATGGGCAGCGGCGCCGAGAGCATTCTGCGCAGCGCCAAGGTGCCGGTGCTGCTTGTCCGGAAACCCGACACCAAGGCGCAGCAACCGGCAGCCTCTCCGGTGCGCGCAAGCCGGGCAACCAGCGCGCTGTCCATCGAATGATGCGCCTCGGGCACCGTACGGCGCACCGCGGTGCTCGAGCGGACACAGGTCAACCGGCGCTGACCTGTGCAGCACCGCCGGTCAGGCGAAGCGATGAGCCGCAGAGCCGCAGCCGCTAAATCAGCTGCGTCGGCCACCTCAGCGGCACCAAATGGCGATCTGCCGCGCCACGTCGGACCACACCGCATGCGCGCCGGCAGCCGCCAGCAGCAGCCCGGCGATGCGCGTGCCGGTGCTGCCGCGCAACGGCAGCTCGAGCCAGCGCACACGCGCCCAGACCCAGGGCGCAACGACGAGCGAAGCCACCCCGCCCAGCGAGAAAAGCGCCATGACGCCGGCGCCCTGCACCGCACTGCCAGCCAGCGCCGCCAGCATCAGCGCCGAATACAGCAGGCCGCACGGCATGGTGGTCCAGGCCAGGCCCGTGGCGAACAGCCCTGTTGCCGTGCCGGTGACCGCATGCAGCCGCCGGGCCAGCAGCCCGCCCAGTTGGCTTGACCACACCGGCTGCCGGCCAGCAACCGCCAGCACCAACCCCCAGGCGAAGATGCCGGCATGCAGCAGCATCCACAAGGGCCGCAGCGCCGCCAGCTGCGTGCCGGCCTCACCCAGCCCCTGGGCCGTGGCGGCAGCAAGCGCCCCCGCTGCCGCATAGCCGGCCACGCGGCCGCCGTGCAGCGCCCAGTTGGCCGTCGCGACACCCGGTCGGTCCGGCCAACCGGGCCGACCGGGGCGCACGAAAGAGATCACGTGAACACCGCCCGTGGGCGCCGCCGAGCCGCCGCGTGTAAGCGCGCCACAGGCTGCACCGCACATGGCGACACAGTGCGGGCCACCGGCAAGGCCCATCAACAGCGCGGAGAAGCTCAGTGCGGCAAACATCGTGGCGAGGTGAGGTCAGGTCAGCCGTTGGTGACTTTTTAGGACGGATCTGCGGGCGGTGGCGACGACACCAGATTCACCGCCAGGGCGGCGGCCATGGCGGACGCGGCCCAGAACACGAAGAAGCAGGCGGTGTAGACGGCCTGGCGCGTGGCGCCCAGCCCCTCGCTGCCCCAACGCAGGTCGGCCGGATCAACCAGGCTGAACACCAGGCCCTCGAGCGCACAGGCCACCAGAAAGCCGGGCCAGAGCACCGCGATCCACCGGCGTGCGCTCATGGCGCCGCCCGGGGCGCCGGGCCTGGCAACGCCTTCGTGAAGTCCGCCGCCAGGCCAGGCGCTGGCTCGGGCACTGGCTCGGGTACCGCCGCCGGCGTGGCGGCGTGGTTGCGCCCGACCATCGCCGGCATCATCTTCTTGTACACCAGCGCCTGAGCAAGATGCCGCCCCTCGCTGTAGGTGGCTTCGGTGACCACCGGGTCCGGCATGCGGATGGCGATCCAGAGCGTGGCGAAGCCGGCCACCACCACGACGGCCGGGCCGGAGATGACCATCCACACCAGCGGATAGCGGTACCAGGGCCGCGGCCCTTCCAGAGGAATGTCGTCTTGCATGGGAGCTCCTGGATGGAAATCGTTCACTGTTGAAGCGGACACGTCAGCGAGGCACCACGAACGTGGTCTTCTCGGCGACCTGAGCCCCGCCGTCGGCCTGCTGCACGGCGAAGTAAATGGCATGCGCGCCCGGCGTCGCCACGTTGTAGGGCGCCTGCACACGCACCGCGACCCAGCGCGAGGCTGCAGGGTCCACCAGGATGTCCTGCGCCGGTGACACGCTGAGGCCGGGCAGGCCCTGCACCGCGAGACGGTAGCTCTGTGCCTGCTCGGTGGCGTTCATGATCTGCAGCCGGTACACGTTCTCGAGGCGGCCGCCTTCGACCAGATGGGCAAGCGAGCCCCGGTCGCGCACCACGTCGACCTTCAACGGCATGCGGGTCACCAGGCTGGCCAGCAGGCCGATCGACAGCAGGGCCAGCAACGCGCCGTAGACGAGCACGCGCGGCCGGGCCACGCGGTGCCAGATCTGCTGTGCCGACCAACCGCCGGCGACGCTGTTCTGCGTGGCATAGCGCACCAGCCCCGCGGGCTTTTTGACGCGCTGCATCACGGTGTTGCAGGCGTCTACGCAGAGGCCGCAGCCGATGCATTCGTACTGCAGGCCCTGGCGGATGTCGATGCCGGTGGGGCACACCTGCACGCACAGCTCGCAGTCGATGCAGTCGCCATGGCCCGCCGCCGGCAGGCCTTTGGCCACCAGGCCGCGCGGCTCGCCACGCTGGACGTCGTAGCTGACGATGAGCGTGTCGCGGTCGAACATGGCGCCCTGGAACCGGGCATAGGGGCACATGTACTTGCACACCTGCTCGCGCATGAAACCGGCATTGCCATAAGTGGCGAAGCCGTAGAAGAACACCCAGAACACCTCCCATGACCCCATGCGCGTCTGCAGGAATTCCATGCCGAGTTCGCGGATGGGCGTGAAGTAGCCGACGAAGGTAAAGCCGGTCCACATCGCGATGGCAAGCCACACCAGGTGCTTGAACCACTTCTTCACCAGCTTCTCTGCGGAGAAGGCCTCGCCATCGAGCCGCATGCGCACGATGCGGCTGCCCTCGACCTTCTGCTCCACCCACAGGAAGATCTGGGTGTAGACGGTCTGCGGGCAGGTAAAGCCGCACCACAGCCGGCCCGCCACCGCGGTGAAGAGAAACAGCGACAGGGCCGCCACGACCAGCAGGCCCGTCAGGTAGATCAGGTCTTGCGGGTACAGCACCAGCCCGGGCAGGTAGAAGCGGCGCGCGCCCAGGTCGAACAGCACGGCCTGGCGCTCGCCCCACGGCAGCCATGGCAGCCCGTAGAACACCAGCTGGGTCGCAAGCACCATGAGCCAGCGCAAGGTGTTGAAGCGCCCACTGACGCTGCGCGGGTAGATCTTCTGGTGGGCCTCGTAGAGCCCCGACGACGCCACGGCGATCGGGATGGTCTTGCCCAAAAAACGCGGTACGGCGGCTCGGGCCGCCCTGGCCGCACTGGATTTGGCGTTCATGGGACGCTCACGGCGCCGGACCGGCCGGCTTGTTCGACAGCCCCCACACATAGGCGGCCACCACGTTGATCTGCGCCGCGCTCAGCCGGCCTTCCTGCGGCGGCATCACGTTGTGCTTGCCGTTGTTGATCATGGCGACGATGGCTTCCTCGCCAAAACCGTGCAGCCAGATGGCGTCGTTCAGGCGCGGCGCGCCCATGGCCTGCTGGCCCACGCCGCCCACGCCATGGCAGGCGGCGCAGGCGGCGAAGCTGGGCTTGCCGAGTCCGGCACGCAGCGAATCCGTGGACTGGCCCGACAGGCTCAGCACGTACTGCGCGAGGTTCTTCACCTGGTCGGGGGTGCCGACCGCGGCGGCCATGGGCGGCATTTCGCCGACGCGACCCTTGGTGATGGTCTCGATGATCTTGTCGGGCGTGCCGCCGTGCAGCCAGTCCGCGTCGCCGAGGTTCGGAAAGCCCTTGCTGCCGCGCGCGTCGGAGCCGTGGCACTGCGCGCAGTTGTTCAGGAACAGCCTTTCGCCGATGGCCATGGCGCCGCTGTCGAGCGCAAGCTGCTCGGTGCCCATGGCGCCGAAGCGCGCATACACCGGCTCCAGTGCCAGCTCGGCGCTGCGGTTGTCCTTGGTGAACTCGCCGCTGGTGCTCCAGCCGAGCAGGCCGGCGTAGGTGCCCAAACCGGGGTAGGCCACCAGGTAGCCCACGCCGAAGACGATGGTCAGCACGAACAGGCCCATCCACCAGCGCGGCATCGGATTGTTGGCCTCGCGCAGGTCGCCGTCCCACACATGGCCGGTGGTGTTGTCGTCGCCGATGGGCGCCTGGCCGCGGGCGGTGAGCCACAGCAGCAGGCCGCAGGCGGCGATGCTGAGGACCACGCCCACCGCCACGTAGACGGACCAGAAGTTGTCTGTGAAATCGCTCATGTCGGTCTTTCAGTCCTGTTCGAACGGCAGATGGGCAGCGGCATCGAAAGCATGCTTGTTGCGGCCCAGGTAGACCCAGCCCAGGATGCCGAGGAAGGTGGCCAGTGAGACCAGCGTGCTCACGATGCGCAGAAAGGTGATGTCCATGTCGCTCCCCTCGGGTCGGTTACTTGAGGGCCAGGCCCATCGATTGCAGATAGGCCACCAGCGCGTCCATCTCGTTCTTGCCCATCACCGCGGCGGGCGCTTCGGCGATCTGGGCGTCGGTGTAGGGCACGCCCACACGCCGCAGCGCGGTCATGTGGTTGGCGGTGGTTTCGCCGTCGACCAGCGCCTTCTCGAGCCAGCTGTAGGCGGGCATGTTCGACTCTGGTACCAGGTCGCGCGGGTTGTTCAGGTGGATGCGGTGCCATTCGTCGCTGTACTTGCCACCGACACGGTGCAGGTCGGGCCCGGTGCGCTTGCTGCCCCACTGAAAGGGGTGGTCATAGACGAATTCACCAGCTGTTGAATAGTGGCCGTAGCGCAGGGTCTCGGCGCGGAACGGCCGGATCATCTGCGAGTGGCAGTTGTAGCAACCCTCGCGCAGGTAGATGTCGCGGCCCACCACCTGCAGCGGG
>JAQGNA010000669.1 GCA_028292075.1 Rhodoferax sp.
ATTTCATGAAGGCCTGGGCCTGGGGCTGGCGCTTGCTCGATGCCAGGATGCCGCCACCCGAAACGCTGACGAAGGCGCCCGGGTCCTGGTTGCGAAAGTAATGGAGCCCCAGCTTTTCGGTGTTCTCACCGCGCTTCGACATGTCGCCGAAGTAATAGTAGTGGTAGATGACCGCGGCTTCGATCTCGCCGTCGTTCGCCGCCTTCATGGCCACGCTGTTGCCGCGGAACGTCACAACGTTCTCCTTCAGTCCCTTGAGCCAGGCTTCGGTAGCGGCCTCGCCCTTCAATTGCAGCACCGCGCTCACGATGGCCTGGAAATCGGCCCCGGCCGGCGCGGCGCCGATGCGCCCCTTCCACACCGGATCCGCCAGGTCCATGATCGACTTGGGCAAGGTGTCGCGGGTGAACTTGGTCTTGCGGTATGCCAGTACCGTGCTGCGCGCGGCGATGCCCGTCCAGCGGCCGTTCTCGGCGCGGAAGGCCGCCGGCACCTGCGCCAGCGTGGCGGCGTCGAGCGGCGCGAACAGGTTGCGGCCGTCGACCATCGTCATGGCTGGCGAGTTTTCGGTCAGGAAGATGTCCGCCGGCGATGCGGCGCCTTCCTGGAGGATCTGGTTGCCCAGGTCGTAGTCGCCACCGTCGCGCACCGTGACCTTGATGCCGGTCTCGCGCGTGAACGCCTCGACCCAGGCACGGGTCAGGCTCACATGCTGTGCGTTGTAGATCAGGAGTCCTTCGGTGCCCTGCGCAAGGGCGGGCAGTGACACCAGCCCGACAGCGCCGAGCGCCGTGGACATGAGGACAGATCGGCGAGACGGATTGAAGCGGGCTGGCATGGGCGGGGGATCCTCCTGAACACTGGGATGACATGGAAAACAGGTCCGCCACATTGCCTCCACGGCACCGTGCGGACGGCGTCTAAACAAGAATAAGTTTCATTTAAATTATAGAGGTGGTGGTCATTCCCGGCCCTGCCGTGGGCCCATGAGAGCCCGGCGATTCGTTGTCACGCCGACTCGACTTTGTCCTACAGCTGCTTTGAGCCGTGCCTTCTAGGCTGTCGTGGCGGCAATCCTGCCCTGCTCCCAGACGACGCCCACACCTCATGCCCAAATCCTCGAAATCATCGCCCGCCGGCGCAAAGGCCGCCACGGCCAAGGCCGCTGCCCGTAACACCGACAGCGGCCCCGCCAAGGGCGCAGCACCCGGCGAAGTGCCCGACCTGGCCGCCGAAAAGATGGCGCAGGTGCAGGCTCTTGCCGAAGCCATGCCGTTCAACGCGAACAAGGCGTCGGAGCACGGCTTCCAAAACGGCACCAAGCCGCCGCAGGGCGCGACGGTCGAGGCCTTGTCGCGCCTGCCGTCGGCCAGCACGCTGTCCGAAGAAAACAGCACGGACAAGACCGGCAGCGTCGCCGCCGAAGGGGTGAACTCGACCATCGAGCCGCTCGACCGCGTGCGGGTGGACTCCACCGGTCAACGCCTGACGACCAACCAGGGCGTGCCGATCGCCGACAACCAGAATTCGCTGAAGTACGGCGTGCGCGGGCCGGCGCTGCTCGAAGACTTCATCCTGCGCGAGAAGATCACTCACTTCGACCACGAGCGCATTCCGGAGCGCATCGTGCATGCCCGTGGCTCCGCCGCGCATGGCTTCTTCGAGTGCTACGAGCCGATGACGAAGTACACCAAGGCCGCGCCGTTCAAGGAAGCTGGCAAGGTGACGCCGGTGTTCGTGCGCTTCTCCACCGTGGCCGGTGAACGCGGATCGAAGGACACGGCCCGCGACGTGCGCGGCTTCGCCGTCAAGTTCTACACCGATGAAGGCAACTGGGATCTGGTGGGCAACAACATGCCGGTGTTCTTCATTCAGGACGCAATGAAGTTTCCCGACCTGGTGCACGCGGTAAAGCCCGAACCGCACCACGCGATGCCGCAGGCGGCCAGTGCGCACGACACCTTCTGGGACTTCGTTTCGCTCATGCCCGAGTCGGCCCACATGCTGATGTGGACCATGAGCGACCGTGCCATTCCACGCAGCTACGCCACCATGCAGGGCTTCGGCGTGCACAGTTTCCGGCTGGTGAACGATGCCGGCGAATCGGTGTTCGTCAAGTTCCACTGGAACCCCAAATTCGGTACGCATTCGCTGGTGTGGGACGAGGCCGTGAAGATCTCCGGCGCCGACCCGGACTACCATCGCCGCGACCTGTGGGAACGCATCGAGGCGGGCGCCTACCCCGAGTGGGAGTTGTGCCTGCAGATCTTCACCGAAGAGCAGGCCGAGCAGTTCAGCTTCGACATCCTCGACGCGACCAAGATCATTCCCGAGGAACTGGTGCCGCTGGTGCCGGTGGGCCGCATGGTGCTCAATCGCAACCCCGACAACTTCTTCTCGGAAACCGAGCAGGTGGCCTTTTGCACGGCGCACGTGGTGCCCGGCATCGACTTCTCGAACGACCCACTGCTGGCCGGTCGCATCCACTCCTATGTGGACACGCAGATCACCCGCCTGGGTGGCCCCAACTTCCATGAGATCCCGATCAACTCGCCGCTTGCGCCGGTGCACAACAACCAGCGCGACGGGATTCATCGCAAGGCGATTCCGCGCGGCCGTATTTCGTACGAGCCAAAT
>JAQGNA010000672.1 GCA_028292075.1 Rhodoferax sp.
TGAAAGCGGCACCGGTGGCCACCGACACGGCAGCGCCTGACGAAGAGCCGCCCGGCACGCGCGGCACGGGCTGGTCGGTGCCCGGAATCGGGCCTGGCGCCATGTCGTAGCGGCCGTCCCAGGCGGATGGCGTACCGAAATGGGGGTTGATGCCGACGCCGGAGAAAGCGAATTCCACCATGTTGGTGCGTCCGATCAACGCCCCGCCCGCGGCATTCAGCCGGGCCACGGCGGCGCTGTCGGTGCTCGCCTTCGGCTGGTCGGTCAGGATGCGGGAGCCGGCGGTGGTCACCTGCCCGGCCAAGTCGAACAGGTCCTTCGCCGAAAAGCTGAGTCCACGCAGCGGCAACGCCTGCACGCCAGGCTCGCCGGCCCGCGCTCTGGCCGTGTCGAACATCGGTAGCAGAAAAACGTTGCGGCAACGGGGTGACTGGGCGGCGGCAATGGCTTGTTCCATCTCGCCGGAGGAGGAGCTTTGGCCGGAGGCCAGGCGCAGGAGTGTCGCGTGAAGGTCTTGGTTCATGAAAGAGATAGGGCCATGGTAGAATCCCGGGGTTTTGCCGATAGTTGCAGCCTTTTTCAAGGCCTCATCTCATGCGTCATGTTGCATGCGTTCACGCCTTTAGTCTCTAGGGCGTTCATCGCAGTCATCGCGTCAGGCATGAATCTCGGCAAAGCAAATCGCAAAGCAGTCCATTCAAGGTGTTGCATTTTTTGCGCCAGCACAGTCCTCTCGCGCTGGTGTATGCAAAGTTGCAAATCGGACTGAATTTTAGACCCAACCTTTTGGAGTTAACCCATGTCAGTCACTATGCGTGAAATGCTGGAAGCCGGCGTTCATTTCGGCCACCAGACCCGTTTCTGGAATCCCAAGATGGCCCCGTTCATCTTCGGTCACCGCAACAAGATCCACATCATCAACCTGGAAAAATCGCTGCCGATGTTCCAGGAAGCGGCCAAGTTCGTGAAGCAGCTGTCTGCCAACCGCGGCACGATCCTGATGGTCGGCACCAAGCGCCAGGCCCGCGAGATCGTCTCCGGTGAAGCCCAGCGCGCAGGCGTGCCTTTCGTCGACCAGCGTTGGCTCGGCGGCATGCTGACCAACTTCAAGACGGTCAAGACCTCCATCAAGCGCCTGAAGGACATGAAGGTCCAGCTCGAAGGCGGCCTCGACGCCATGAGCAAGAAGGAACAGCTCATGTTCGCCCGTGAAATGGCCAAGCTGGAAAAAGACATCGGCGGCATCCAGGACATGAATGCCCTGCCGGACGCCATCTTCGTGATCGACGTCGGCTACCACAAGATCGCCATTGCCGAAGCCAAGAAGCTCGGCATTCCGCTGATCGGCGTGGTCGATTCGAACCACTCGCCAGAAGGCATCGACTACGTCATCCCCGGCAACGACGACTCCTCCAAGGCTGTCGCCCTGTACGCCCGCGGCATCGCCGACGCCATCATCGAAGGCCGCTCCAACGCGGTCAACGACGTGGTGAAGGCCGTGGCCGAGACGAGCGACGAGTTCGTGGAAGTGAACGAGGCTGCGGCCTGAGTTCCAGGCTCCGCCCGCGGCAACGCGTTTTGGCGGGGCACAAAGGAAAGCGGGGCTCTGGCCCCCTTTTTTTTAAAGAAATGGGCTCGCCCCAAGTCGCTCATTGCGTTGATTGCCTGTAGCTTCCCATGCTTTTCCAAGGGGCAGCACCAGAGGCTGGCATGGCCGGTTCTTCGGTGTCCCTGGAGTGGGGTGGCTCATGGCGCCGCTGGCGACCTTTTAGCAAGTAACTGATTGATTAGACGGAGAACACAATGGCTGCAATTACCGCAAGCATGGTCGCTGAACTGCGTGGCAAGACCGATGCACCGATGATGGAATGCAAGAAGGCCCTGACGGAAGCCGCTGGCGACATGGCCAAGGCCGAAGAGCTGCTTCGCGTCAAGCTGGGCAGCAAGGCTGGCAAGGCTGCCTCGCGCGTCACCGCTGAAGGCGTTGTCGTGAGCTTCATCGAAGGCACGACCGGCGCGCTGCTCGAAGTCAACTGCGAAACCGACTTCGTCACCAAGAACGACAGCTTTCTGGCGCTGGCCAAGGGCGCGGTTGAACTGATCGCCAAGCACAATCCCGCCGACGTCGCTGCCCTGAGCGCGCTAGCTTATGCCCAGGACGGCTTCGGCCCGACGCTCGAAGACGTGCGCGCCGGCCTGATCGGCAAGATCGGCGAGAACATGAGCTTCCGCCGCTTCAAGTACTTCACCGGCAGCAAGCTGGCCAGCTACCTGCACGGCACGCGCATCGGCGTGGTGGTCGAGTTCGATGGTGACGAAGTCGCCGCCAAGGACGTCGCCATGCACATCGCCGCCATGAAGCCCGTGGCCCTGACCAGCGCCGAAGTGCCTGCCGAACTCATCGAAAAAGAGCGTTCGGTGGCTGCCGCCAAGGCCGAAGAAGACAAGAAGACCGCTGAAGCTGCCGGCAAGGCTGTGCAGTCCGACGAAATCGTTGCCAAGCGCATCGAGGGCGGCGTGCAGAAGTATCTGAAGGAAGTTTCGCTGTTCAACCAGGCTTTCGTGAAGAACGACAAGCAGTCGGTCGAGCAGATGCTCAAGGCTGCCGGCACCACCGTCAAGGGTTTCACCTTGTACGTGGTCGGCGAAGGCATCGTGAAGAAGGTCGACGACTTCGCAGCCGAAGTGGCCGCGCAAGTCGCAGCCGCTCAGGCAGCCGCCTGATCGTTCGTTTCTTTTTGCAACGAGCCCAACCCCAAGCGCGACACATTTTGCCGATACCATCCCTCCCATCTTCAGTCCCATCCATCCATTCCAAGGAGTCTCCATGACGATCGCCAAACCAGCCCACAAGCGCATCCTGCTCAAGCTGTCTGGCGAAGCGCTCATGGGCGACGATCAGTTCGGTATCAACCGCGAAACCATCGTCCGCATGGTGGAAGAGGTGGCTGAAGTCACCCGGCTGGGGGTTGAAGTGGCGGTGGTGATCGGTGGCGGCAATATCTTTCGCGGCGTGGCCGGCGGCTCGACCGGCATCGACCGGGCCACGGCCGACTACATGGGCATGCTGGCCACGGTGATGAACGCCCTGGCACTGGCCGACACCATGAACAAGGCGG
>JAQGNA010000687.1 GCA_028292075.1 Rhodoferax sp.
CAGGCGGCCGCGCACGGCGGGCGGGCCACCCGCTTCGGGCTGCCAGCTGCTGTGCGCAGCCGCACCTACCTGGCCTACGGCATCAACCGCGCCGGGCGCATCGGGCAACCCGCCGGCGCCGTCCGCATCAACCGCACCGCCGCTGGGTTCTGCAGCGCCGCGCTGGGCACCGTGTCGGCGCAGGAGCGCAGCCGCGCCCTGCACCTGGCGCCCACCACCCGGTTCGGCAAGCCCCTACTTCTGAGAGCGCCCACATGCTGACCTTCAAGAGCTTTTCCGGCATCAACAACGTGCTGCCCGCCCACCGGCTGGCCGACGACGCGCTGAGCGCCGCCACGAACGCGGACATCGGCCTGAGCGGCGAAATCCGGCGCCGCGCAGGCTTCGCCGAAAGCCTGGCGACGTGCCACAAGAACCTGCACCAGGCCGACGGCTTCTTGCTGGCCACAGTGGACGGCGGCGACCTGGTGGCCATCGCCCCGGACGGCACGCGCACGGCGCTGCTCGCGTCGCTGGGGGTCAGCCGCGTGGGGTACTGCAACCTGCCCGACGGTCGCACTGCGTTCAGCAACGGGCAGATCGCCGGCATCACCGACGGCCTGGCGGCGACTGGCTGGGGCGTGCCCATCCCCGAGAGCCTGGGCGCCCTGACTGCCGTGGCGGGCGAGCTGTTCCCGGGCGACTACCAGTGGCAACTGACCTATGTGCGCCTGAGCGACGGCCTGGAAGGCGGCCCGCTCTACAGCGACCCCGTGCCCGTGCCGGAGGGCGGCGTCTTGCTGACCGGGCTGCCCGTGCTGGACGGCCACAAGCTCAACGTCTACCTGACCGGCCACAACGGCGAGCAGGCCTTTCTGGCGGGCAGCACGCTCAATGGCTCGTTCGCCTACCTGGGCAAGAACGACGCGCTGGTGCTGCCGTGCCGAACGGGCCACCTGCGCCCGGCGCCTGCCGGCACGGCCTTGGCCTTCTGGCGCGGCCGGGTGCTGGTGGCCGTCGGCCCGGTGCTGTACGCCTCGCAGACCAACGGCTGGGAGCGCTTTGACTTCCGGCGCGACTTCAAGCAATTCAGCGACGCCATCACGCTGGTCCAGCCGGTCGAGGGCGGCATCTTTGTCGGCACCGGCAAGGAGCTGGCCTTCTTGGCGGGCAGCGAGTTCGACAAGCTGGTCTACAGCCAGGTCGTCAGCGGCGCGGTCGTGCCGGGCTCGGGCGTGCAAGTGCCCGGCGAGCTGGTGCAGCGCGGGCAGAGCACCGGCCAGGGCCGGGCCATGGTCTGCATTGCCGACCGCTGCCTGGTGGCCGGCTTCAGCGACGGCGGCATTGCGCGGCTGAGCGAAGGGCGCTATGCGGTGGACGCCGGCGTGACCGAAGTGGCCGCCACGTTCCGCAAGGTCGGCGGCATCCCGCAGTACCTGGCGGTGCCCCAATGAGCCTGGTCAATCAGCACTGGATCGGTTTCGGCGGCGAGCCCGTCACGGGCATGACCCCGACCAACGTGCAGGTCACGTCCGAGCCGCCCGGCCTGGCCATGAACCCCACGCAAGAGGCCGCCGTGGCGCATGCCTACAAGCTGTTCTGCACGGCGGTGGCCAACTCGGCGCATCCCGGCATGTACCATGCCCAGCACCGCACCTTTCCCGACGGCACCACCCTGGCGATGACCTCCCACCAGGGCAGGCACACGGTGCGCGCCAAGATACACGGCGGGCCGCCCCGGCTGCTGCGCTGCCCGGGCTACCTGTCCGGCCTGATGCTCGACGGCTGGAACGCGGCCCGGATGAACAACGCCACGCCGCCGGTCGAGGTCATCGACACCCTGGCGTTCTACCCGTCCATGCAATACGCCAACGGCGGCAACCGCGGCGCCCAGGCGCTGCCCATGTACCCGGAGATGAAGGACGAGACGCACGGTGCGGACTGGCGAAAGTTCCACCTGCCGTTCCTCACCCCGCTGCGCACCCCGGTGGACCTGTCGCCGCCGGCGCCGTGGACGCGCTACACGCCGGTGCCGCAGGTCGCCTACATCCGCCCCGGCATGTACTCGGGCACCATGCGCTCGGTGATCCAGTACATGCTGGGCGCCAAGACGCCCATCAAGTTCGGCTACCACCACCATGCCACGCACGGCATCGCCAACGTGCCGTCCGACGACGGGCCGATTCCCTGGGTCATCGAGATCAGCGCGCAGTTCGGCGTGCTGGCCAGCCGGCTCAAACTGTGCAGCAAAAAAGACCCCCTCAACCCGCTGGGCTACACCCCGCTGGGCAGCGACCTGCCCTGCCCGGCAGCGGCCCTGCCCGCGCTGCTGGAGGCGGGCAAGGTCATCCGGCTGCTGAGGCCGGAGGACCTGGCCGGTTTTTACAACGGCGGTGGTATCTTCCCCGAATGCGGCTGGGCGTTCTCCTACACCGGGCTGGAGGCGCAGAACACGGCGCTGGGCAGCGCAGGCAACTACCAGGCCACCTGGCGCTACAAGGTGGTCATCCACCACGCCAACGGCGCCCCGACCTCGGCCAGCGCCACGCAGGAAGACAGCGGCCTCATGGTGGGCAAAACGCACCTGCCCGGCCAACTGTTCGTGCGCAGCCAGGTGCGCATCCCCTCCTACGCCCTGCAGGGCAACATCACCCTCAGCATGATGCCCCTGGCCAACGCGTCGTTCGACGTCAAGAGCATCTGCCCGATCTACGTGTACTACGACGGCGACACGCCGCAGTACGTCAAGTGGGTCAACGAGGTGCCGGAGGTGGACCCGGACTACGACTTCCCGCCGTGGAGCACGTTCAACCCGGACGAGACAGGGTCCTACAACAAGCCCTATGCCGAGCTGGGCAGCATGCCGGCCGTGCGCGGCAAAATCTACCAGATCGAGTCGCCCGTCCACCCGGCGGCCAGCGTCTACATCCACGGCGAACGCATCCAGACCCGCACGCCGCTGCTGTACCTGGGGTTCAAGAGTTACTGCTTCATGCCGCCCAACGGCGCCGGTTTCGCCAACAACATGATGTACTCGATGACGGCGTTTTGCACTCGCGACGTAATGGTCGAGGGGGCGGGCACCGGCATGCGCCACACGGTCACGATCCCGCTGTACGAGCGCGAGATGATCTACCACATGACCGAGGAAATGGACATGTCCGACGCAGAAACATACGCGTTCACCAACTACACGCGCATGCACGCGAATGTGGACCCCTTCATTTACTTCTTCGGCAAGAAGTGGGACCCGGTGCTGCAGGCCGAGGAAACGCATTACACCTGGGAAATGCTACGGTCCTACGGGAGCCTGCCTTACAACGGCAACCCGGGTCCGGGCGGGCTGACGGACGGCCTGCCGTCGAATGTCTTCCCCGGCGGCCTGTTCGGCAGCACCTTCACCAACGACAGCCCCGCCGGCCCGGTGGTGGCGGTGCCGAACATTTCCACGCCGCCCAAGGAGGGAGTCACCAACGACACGCAGGAGCTCGGCCTGACCGTGACCGGCTCCCGGTTCGGCCAGGTCAAGCTCCCGTTCGGGCCAGAGCATGACTACACGCGCTGGTTCCTGGTCTCGCCCGACCCCCTGGCCGGCTGGACCAGCCGGATGTGGGTAGCGCGCTCGGCCAACGGGCTGCACGTCGTGCCGAAAAAGGAGTACGACACGAGCATGCAGGGTGGCGACTTCCTGCTGGACCTGGGCAGCTACGACAGCTCCATGGCGTTTGCCGTGCCGTGGCTGGCCTTCCTGGGCAACGCCGAGGACAAGCCGGGCACGCCGGTCAAGCCGCCCCCGAACTACCCCAAAACCTTCACGGACCCGACCAAACCATGAACACCATCGTCCTCAACACCCTGACCGGCGCCGTGTCCGAGTACACCGGCTTTGGCTTTCAGTCTCTCACGCCGGCGCATGCCGGCTCGGCCACCGGGCTGTTTGCGCTGGGCGGCGACACCGACGCGGACCTGCCCATCGTGGCGACCCTCACCACCGGCAAGCAGCTGTGGGGCGGCTCACTCAAGAAAAACCTCGATCTGGTGCACTTTTCGCTCAAGGGCAGCGGCGTGAGCAGCCTGGCCGTGGTCGGCGAGAGCGCCAGCCACACCTACCCGTTCCCGGTGCTGCCCGCCGGCCAGTCGCGGGCCAAGCCTGGGCGCGGCATCCGCGAGAACTACCTGGCGTTCGGCTACAGCAACGCCGACGGCGCCGATTTCCAGCTCGACCGCATCGAAGTGCTGGTCGCCCCATCCCAAACCCGGAGAACCTGAACCATGTCCACCCCCGCCGAAGTCGTCGCCGAATCGTTCGAGCAAGCGCAAACCTATGCCGCCACGGCGCAGACCGCGCTGACCAGTTTCACCGATGCGCTGAACGCCAACCTCTACGCGCCGCCGACCTTCAGCGCGACCTGGGCCACCATTGCCCCGCCGGCGCCGCAGGCTGTGGGCGCCGTTCCGGCGATCCCTGTCATTGCCTTCGCCATGCCCGCCGGCGAGCCTGCCGCGCTGGAGGCGGACATGCCGGTGATCGACGTGGGCACCTTCGCCGAGGCCGCCCCCGCGCTGAACCTGCCGAATGCGCCGGTCGTCAGCTACGGCCTGGTCCCCTTGATCCCTGACGTGGCCGACATCAGCCTGCCCGCTGCCCCGACGCTGGCCGCCGTTGCCGCGCCGAGCTACCTGTCACTCAATACGCCGACCTTCGGCGGGGTGGACCTGCATGCGGACTACCTGACCCGGCTGGACGACATTCCGACGCTGAGCCTGGTGGCGCCCACGCCCTACAGCTACGCGCCGGGCGCCGGGTACGCATCAAACCTGCTGAGCGGCCTGAAGGCCACACTCAATGCCCGGCTGACCGGCGGCTCCGGCCTGGCTCCGGCCGTCGAGCAGGCCATCTGGGACCGGGCGCGCAGCCGGGAAACCCAGCTCGGCCTGGCCAACGAGGCCGAAATCATGCGCAACTCCGAAGCGTTTGGCTTTCAGCTGCCGGCCGGCGTGCTCGCCGCGCAGCTGCGCGAAGCCCAGCAGGGCTACTACGACAAGCTCAGCGGCCTGTCCCGCGACGTGGCCATCAAGCAGGCCGAGCTGGAGCAGGCCAACCTCAAGGACACCATCGCCGCCGGCATGGACCTGGAGGGCAAGCTGATCGACTACAGC
>JAQGNA010000709.1 GCA_028292075.1 Rhodoferax sp.
AGCGTCATCACGTCGCCCTTCTTCAGGTAGAGCGGCGGCTTCATGCCCATGCCGACACCGGGCGGCGTGCCGGTGGTGATCACGTCGCCGGGCATCAGCGTCATGAACTGGCTCACGTAGGCGACGATCTTGGCCACGCTGAAGATCATGGTCTTGGTGTTGCCGGTCTGCACGCGCTTGCCGTTCAGATCGAGCCACATGTCGAGCTTCTGCGGATTGGGGATTTCGTCACGCGTGACCAGCCATGGGCCGATGGGGCCGAAGGTGTCGCAACCCTTGCCCTTGTCCCACGTGCCGCCGCGTTCGATCTGGAATTCACGCTCGCTCACGTCGTTGATGGTGCAGTAGCCGGCCACGAAATTGAGCGCTTCCTTCTGCGACACGTAGCGCGCCTTGGTCCCGATGACCACGCCGAGCTCGACCTCCCAGTCGCTCTTGACCGAGTTCTTGGGCAGCATGACCGGGTCGTTCGGGCCCTGGATGCAGGTGGTGGCCTTCATGAAGACGATGGGCTCAGGCGGAATCGGCAGGCCCGATTCGGCGGCATGGTCGGCGTAGTTCAGGCCGATGGCGATGAACTTGCCCACACCCGTCAGCGGGCAACCGATGCGGGGCTTGCCGCGCACCAGCGGCAGCTTGTCGGTCTTGACCTTGGCGATCTTGACCAGGGCCGCGTCGCTCAGCTGGTCGGGGCCGATGTCCTTGACGATGGCGCTGAGGTCGCGCAGCTTGCCTTCGGCATCGATCAGACCGGGCTTTTCCTTGCCGGGGTTGCCGTAACGAACCAATTTCATGGGTAGATCCTTTGTGAAAGAAAACAGTTGAGCTTAACGCCAGGCACGCCCTGATGGCGCCGGCGTTTCGCCGTCAATAAGTCGAACGACCGCCTGAGAGGTCGAACACCGCGCCGGTTGAAAACGAGCAATCTTCGGTGCTGAGCCAACCCACCATCGCGGCCACTTCTTCGGTGGCACCGAAGCGGCCCATGGGAATCTTCGACAGCATGAAGGCGATGAATTCGGGCGACATCTGGTCGAAGATCGGCGTCTTCACCGCGGCCGGCGTCACGCAGTTCACGCGGATGCCGGTGTCGGCCAGTTCCTTGCCGAGCGATTTGGTCAGGCCGATCACGCCGGCCTTGCTGGCGCTGTAGGCGCTGGCGTTGGGGTTGCCATCCTTGCCGGCCACCGAGGCGATGTTGACGATGCGGCCGTAGTTGCGCGTGCGCATGTGCGGCACCACTTCGCGGCAGCAGAAGAACAGGCCGTTCAGGTTGACTTGCTGCACCTGCATCCACGCTTCAGGCGGATAGTCCCACAGCTTGACGTTGGGCCCGGTGATGCCGGCGGAGTTGATCAGGATGTCGATGACGGGGTTGCCGGCCACGGTCTGCCGGACGGCCTCGACCACGCTTGCGTGCTGGCTCACATCGACCACCACGGTGGCCACCTTGTCACCCAGCGCCGACTTGGCCTTTTCGAGCGCCTGCGGGTTCATGTCCCACAGCGTGACGCTGCCGCCCGACGCCAGCATGCGCTGTGCAATCGCGTAGCCGAGCCCCACCGCGCCGCCTGTGATGACCGCGTGGCGGCCCTGCAGGTCGAGCTGGTTCATATCGTCATGCCGCCGTCGACGGAATAGATCTGCCCGGTGGCGAAGGCGGACTCGTCGCCGGCCAGGTAGACCACGATCGGCACGATCTCGTGCGCCTGCGCGAGCCGGCCCATGGGCTGGCGCGCGACGAAGGCGGCGCGGGCGGCCACCGGGTCGGCGTTGGCGTTGATGCGGTCGTGCAGCGACGGCGTGTCCACCGTGCCGGGGGCGATGGCGTTGCAGCGAATGCCCTGCGCCACGTAGTCCGCCGCCACGCTCTTGGTGAGGCCGACCACGGCCGCCTTGGTGGTGCCGTAGACGCAGCGGTTCGGCAGGCCCTTCAAGCTGCCGCAAACGCTCGCCATGTTGATGATGCTGCCCCAGCCCTTGCTGCCGGTCGGGCTGGTGTTGGCCAGCATCCGCGGCAGCGCGGCCTGGATGGCCCAGAACTGCGCGCGCACATTGAGGTTGAAGGCGAAGTCGAGGTCGTCGTCGGTGGCGGCCTCGATGCTGCCGTTGTGCACCACGCCGGCGCAGTTGAAGAGCACGTCGATGCGCGGCATGCTGGCGATGACGGCCTGGATGGCGGCCTTGTCCAGCACGTTCAGCGGCAACGCCTTGACGTTCGCGACGCCTTCGTAGGCGGCGAGCAGCTTGTCATTCACATCGGTGGCCCACACCTGCGCGCCCTCGGCGGCGAGCGCCATGACCGCCGCCTGGCCGATACCCTGTCCTGCCGCTGTCACCAGCGCCGTCTTGCCTTGTAGCCTCATCAGATCTCCAAAGGTTGAGCAACGTTCGGCGGGCCCCGCTTCAGGGTTTTGCCGGATGTTGCCGTGAACAAAATGTGGGATTATGAATTGGCCTTACCACTTGGCCAATTAAGGCTAACCCTTAATGCCGGTAGGCCGCCCCTCACGATGCCCCTGCAAACCCTCGAACCCCAACGCCTGTACCGCCAGATCGCCGAGCAACTGCGCGCGCTCATTGAAGCCGGCGAGTTCGCCGTCGGCGCACGGTTGCCAGCCGAGCGCGAGCTTGCCTCGCAGCTTGGGGTAAGCCGCCCTTCGGTGCGCGAGGCGCTGATCGCGATGGAGGTCGAGGGCTGGGTCGAGGTGCGCACCGGTTCGGGCGTGTATGTGCTCGACCGCAGTTTGCGCACTGGCAATGCCCGCGATGTGCAGGTGCCGCTTGCCGAATGGGGCCCGCTGGAGTTGATCCGCGCAAGACGCGTGGTCGAGGGCGAGATCGCCGCGCTCGCCGCCGTGCAGGCACGCAAGCGCGACCTCAACGCCATGGCGCAAGCGATGACGGCCATGCGGCGCGACACCGCGCTCGGCGTGCTGCCGCTCGAAGGCGACCGTGCATTCCACCTCGCCATCGTGCAGGCCTGCGGCAACGGCGTGCTGACCGAGACGGTCCAGACCTTCTGGGATTCGCGCCGCGGTCCGCTGTTCACCCGGCTCGGCGGCTACTTTGAAACCGTCGAATCCTGGCGCGCGGCCATCGACGAGCACGAGGCGATCATTGCCGCCATCCGCGCGCAGGACGCCCCCGCCGCCCGCCTGGCCATGCAGTCGCACATGGACAAATCACACACGCGCTTCAGCGTGAGCTGGCGCCGCGCCAAGCCGAATTGAGCACCGCTTCGCCTCATCCACATTCAACGCCCACAAAGCCGACAAAGGCCTAACCAAGATGACCACCGACACGACCGCCACCCCAACCACGGCCACCGCGCCTTTCATCCGGCTTCACCCCATGGACGACGTGCTGATCTCCCGCCAGCAACTGCTCGGCGGCGCGGTGGTCGAAGGCATCGCCGTGCGCGGCATCATTCCACCGGGCCACAAGATCGCCACCCATGCCATCGCCACTGGCGAGCCGGTGCGGCGGTACAACCAGATCATCGGCTTTGCCTCGCGGCCCATCGGCCCGGGCGAGCACGTGCACACCCACAACCTGAACATGGGGCCGGACAAGGGTGCCGTGAGCGAAGGCTTTACCCGCGACTACGCCTTCGGTGCGGACGTGAAGCCGGCCGCCCCGCGCCAGGAGGCGATGTTCATGGGCATCAAGCGGCCCGACGGTCGCGTGGCCACACGCATCTACGTCGGCATCCTGTCGAGCGTGAACTGCTCGGCAACCGCGGCCCGCGCCATCGCCGCGCACTTCTCGCGGCAGACCAACCCGTCAGCGCTTGCTGACTTTCCGAACATCGACGGCGTGGTGGCCCTGACCCATGGCACCGGCTGCGGCATGGACACCGAAGGCCTCGGCATGCAGCTGCTCGAACGCACCCTCACGGGCTATGCCACCCATGCCAACTTCGGCGGCGTGATCGCGATCGGCCTGGGCTGCGAGGCCGCGCAAATCACGGCCTGGCTGGCCCATGCCTCGCTGCGCGAAGGCGAAAACTTTCGCACCTTCAACATCCAGGACACCGGCGGCACGCAGAAGACCGTCAAGAAGGGCATCGAACTCATCACCGAAATGCTGCCGCGGGTGAACGAGGTGAAACGCGAACCCTGCAGTGCCTCGCACATCACCATCGGCCTGCAATGCGGCGGCTCGGACGGCTACTCGGGCATCAGCGCCAACCCCGCACTGGGCGCAGCGGTCGACCTGTTGGTGGCACATGGCGGCACGGCGATCCTGAGCGAAACGCCCGAGGTCTACGGTGCCGAGCATCTGCTGACCCGGCGCGCCGTGAGGCCCGAGATCGCCGAGAAGCTGGTGAACCGCATCAAATGGTGGGAGCACTACACCGAGATCAACGGCGGCGAAATGAACAACAACCCATCGCCCGGCAACAAGGCCGGCGGGTTGACCACCATCCTGGAGAAATCGCTTGGCGCGGTGGCCAAGGGTGGCACCACCAACCTCGAAGGCGTGTACGAATACGCCGAGCCCGTGACGGCCCACGGCTTCGTCTTCATGGACACGCCCGGCTACGACCCGGTGAGCGCCACAGGCCAGGTGGCCGGAGGCGCCAACGTCATCTGCTTCACCACCGGCCGAGGCAGCGCCTACGGCTGCGCGCCGTCGCCGTCGCTCAAGCTGGCCACCAACTCGGCGCTATGGCAGCGGCAGGAAGAAGACATGGACATCAACTGCGGCGAGATCATCGACGGCGGCAGCACCGTTCAGGAGATGGGCCGGCGCATCTTCGAGATGGTGCTGGCCACCGCCTCGGGCGAGCGCAGCAAGAGCGAAAAGCACGGCTACGGGCAGAACGAATTTGTGCCGTGGCAGGTCGGCGCGGTGATGTAGTCCTGCGGCGTGGTTCGCATGCCCCTGGTCCTCCAATACCGTTCGTCCTGAGCCCTGCGGCGTGGTTTCCGTGCCCTTAGTCCTTCAGCACCGTTCGTCCTGCTGCGCCGTGGTTCCCGTGCCCCTGGTCTTTCAGTACCGTTCGTCCTGAGTCCTGCAGCGTGGTTCCCGTGCCCCTGGTCTTCCAATGCCGTTCGTCCTGAGCTTGTCGAAGGATTCATCGGCGGCAAGGGATCATTGGTGCCGAATGAATCATGGGCGCCGAAGGATTTCCCAGCGCCGTTCGGGCTGAGCTTGTCGAAGCCTTGCACCGTCCTTCGACAAGCTCAGGACGAACGGGACATACAGGGACACGGATCCGCGCCGTTGCCCAGCGCAAAAGCCCCCCAGGCCCCTTTCCATTTTCATCACACCCTCAACCTCACATGTCAAAAACCCACCAAGCCCCAGAACTCCAGGCCCAGGTTGCCAGCATCCTCGTCGCGGCCGGCAGCAGCCGCGAAGAAGCCGACAAGGTCGCCGCCAACCTGGTGCTGGCCAACCTCAGCGGC
>JAQGNA010000715.1 GCA_028292075.1 Rhodoferax sp.
ACGGCTGGCAGCGTGGCCAGCCTCGTTTCCACGGCCGCGCTGCTGGTGGCGGGCCGCCGTGAATGCGGCGCCCCCTTTGCGCCGCTGAACGCCATCAGCCACTGGGTGTGGGGCGATGAGGCGCTCGGCCGCAACCGGCCGGACCTGCGGCACAGCGGTGTCGCCTGGCTGACCCACCAGGCCTCGTCCGTTTTCTGGGCCGGACTGCACGCGCGCCTTCGGAGGCAAATGGGCGGGGTCGCCAGCGGGGCCGGTCTGCTTGGCAGCAGTGTGGCGATGAGCGCCTTTGCCTGCCTGGCCGATTACCGGTTCACGCCCCCTCGCCTGCGGCCTGGATTCGAGCACCGGCTGTCGCGCACCGCCATCGCTGGGGTCTACGCTGCCTTTGCGCTGGGGTTGGCCCTCGGGGTGCGGACGGCCGAAGGGCGGCGTCAGGCCCGCCGGCAAAAGCTGCGGGAAGTTTTACCCGGACGAAGCCGGCCGCGTGGTTGAGCCGAAACTGCTCAGCGGCGCATGCGGCGGACGGCCAGCAAGCCGAGCACCGCAAGGCCGGCGCCGGCAGCCAGGCTCATCTTCAGCACCATCGGTCGGTTGGCCTGGCGGTAGCCGCCGTCGATGGCGGTATGGATGGAAGGGGCGAACAGGTTGCCTTCGGCCATGGCCGCAGGCCTGGCACGGGCCAACGCCCGGTCGAACAGCCGGCGGATCAGGCGTGTGACCAAATTCGGCGCCAGTGCATGGGCCACGCGGCCGGGCACGGCGGGCAGGCCGACCCAGGTCACCGGTTGAGGACGCTGCGCCAGCGCCACCAGCGTGGCCGCCACCCTGCGCGGGTCGACCAGCGGCGGTGGCGGACGCAGGTGCCGCCCCACATAGTTGGCACCGTGGGCGATGCCCGGGGTGTCGACAAAGGTCGGATAGACGGCGCAAACATGGATGTCGGGTTGCTCTGACAACTCCGCGCGAAGGCTTTCGGACCAGCCGCGCAGGCCGAACTTGCTGGCCACATAGGCGCCGGCGTAAGGGGTGGACACCCAGCCGCCGGCCGACACCATGTTGATCAGCACGCCGCGCCCACGCGACAGGAAATGCGGCAGCACCGCATGCGCGCCGTTCATGTGGCCGAGCAGGTTCACCTCGACCACCCGCCGGTGCGCGGCCATGGGCGTTTCTTCGAACCGCCCCACGGCGCCCACGCCCACGTTGTTGATCCACACGTCGATGCGGCCGAAGTTGCGCACGGCCGCGTCGGCCAGCCGCTGCATCTGGTCCGCATCGGCCACGTCGGTCGGGACGGCAAGGGTGCGCGCTCCGGCCTGACCGCATTCCATGGCGACCAGGTCGAGCGTCGGCCGGTGGCGCGAGGCCAGTACCAGCGTTGCCCCCTGGCGCGCAAAGGCCGCCGCGGTGGCCCGGCCGATGCCGCTCGATGCGCCTGTGAGCACGACCACCATGCGGTCGCTACGGTCGGCGCGACGGTCCAGGCCGGACCCGGCTGGCCGGGCTCTGTCGGAGGGAATGCGGTGCAGCGAAGCAGGTGTCATGGGGTCTCCTGGCGGTGTTGTGGTTCTGGCGTCTGTCGAAGCCTGAACGCACGGCAACGGCCGTGCCCGACCGTGTCGGACAGCAACCCGTTTCCCTGATCTCCGTTCCCCGATGCGCAATGGCGGTGTCACCATGGCCTGACGGCGCGCGCCGTGACAAGCATCGGGTAGCGGTCGTCCACATGGTCGAGCTCGGCCATGCTGAGGTCTTCGCAGGCCAGGCCCTGCAGAAAGCCCATGGCTGCCAGCACATTGCCGTGGGCCTGCACTTCGCTCTTGGGGAACGCCTCCCCCAGCAGCCGCTCCACCGCCTGCGGCGTGAACCGCCAGTGCTCGCCCCAGCGGTCGCGGTCGTAGGGGCTGATCTGGCTGATGCCCGGCACCGTGAGCAGCCAAACGCCACCCGGCTTCAGCATGCGGTGCACCGTGGCCACGGCGCGGCGCAGGTCGAAGACGTATTGCAGGGTCTGCGTGCAGATGAAGCAGTCGAAATGCTGGCTGGGCAGCGTGCCGCCATCGGCCAGGTCGCCCACGAAGCTGGCCCGCGGGTTGCTGTGGTCACGGTGCAGCACTTCGCTGGCAGTGACGCGTTCGCCGCCGAAGCGCCGGGTGTAGTGGTCCTCCGCCACCTCCAGCACGCAGCCGCGCACGTCGGCGCTGTGGTGGTCCAGGAAGCCTTCGATGTAGTGCCGGTCGATCGGCCGCCCGCGCCCACCGCCAAAAGCCGGGTCGATGGGTTGCAGGCGCCGGAAGTCGCCGAAGTCGATCGGCCGTGGCGGCACGGGCTCCGAGGGGTCGCGTTCAGGGGCCATGGTTGCGCTTTCTGGGCAGTGGATGGCAACGCCACCGGCAAGTGGCAGGCCCGCGGTCGGGCAGGGCGGCGCGGCGGCAGGCTCCGCGGCCTGCGCCATACTCGGGCCATGAGCTCCATTTCCCATGGCGTGCTGGTGTTCGACGAGCACGGGCGGTTATTGATGGCCCATGCCACAGGCCGTGCCTACTGGGACATTCCGAAAGGCGGCGCCAACCCGGGCGAGGCGCCACTAGAAGCCGCCCTGCGCGAATTGCGCGAAGAAACCGGCCTGGTGCTGGCCCCCGATCGGCTCACCGAGATCGGCCCCATGCGCTACTACGCAGGCAAGTCGCTGCACCTCTTCCGGGCCCGCGTGAACAGCGCCGAATGCGACCTCGCAAGCTTCGTCTGCAGCAGTTTCTTCCCCGATCCGCGCACCGGCCAGCCCGTGCCCGAGGTCGACCGGTTCCGATGGGCGGAGCCCGCCGAGGCCCTGGGCCTGGCCGCGAAATCCATGGCGGCGGTGCTGAAGCGGCTGCCCGAGTTCGCGAGGCCTGCCTCTTGAGTCCGCGCTTGAACCCGGCCACGGATGGCGCGCCTTAAACTTCCGGCCATGACCGATCCGACCAC
>JAQGNA010000722.1 GCA_028292075.1 Rhodoferax sp.
CCGGCTTCTTCAAGGCGTTCCGCACCGTTGGGGGAATCGCTGGCGGCCAGTGAAGATGTGGTTTGTGGCATGAAGTCACTGTCTTCACTAGCAGCCGCGGTCTGAGAGTCAGCCGGCGACGTCTCGCGCCATGGGGCGGTGCCGTCCTCAGCCGGTTCGGTCGTCATGGTGTAGGCCTGGCGGCGGCTCTTCATGTACAGGTTGGCGGCGATGCCACCGAGGGCAAGCGTCAGGGCGAGGCGGGTAAGCGTCATGGAATCTCCTGTTGGGCGGGTGGAAAATGGGACTGCGATCCATCGGCAATCCACGGACCCGGGAGTTGGTCGGCCAGCGTCGCAGGATGGCGCTTGACACGTGACATCGGACGGACAACCCTGGGCGGACAAGACGGCAGGGCGCCGGCCATGGCCTCGAGAGACTTCGGTGAAAGAACCGGTCCTCGGCAGGGTTTGCGGCAAAAGCGGCGCGTCGGACCAGACTGCGTCCGGCAAGCCGCAGGAGACATCCGCGCTCGGCCATGATGTAAGACCCAGAAACAGAAAAGCCCCGCATGAGACATGCGGGGCTTCGAATTGTTTGGCTCCTCAACCTGGGCTCGAACCAGGGACCTACGGATTAACAGTCCGGCGCTCTACCAACTGAGCTATTGAGGAACATCACAGCCTCAAATTATAGCCACAAATCCTGCGCTTTTACAAGTCCGCCGTGAAAGCGATGCGAAAAGTTCTCGGTGTGCCGGGGAACAGGTACACATGGCCGAACTGATAGGGCGCCTCGCGGAAATGTCGTCGGTCGAAGACGTTCTCCACCCCCAGCGTCCAGCGGGTCGCAGCGCCGCCCATCGTGGTGTCGTAGCGCAGTGCCGCGTCGAAGCGGGTCCAGCCGCCCAGCATGATCGACTCGTCGGGCAGCACCGCGCGGCGGCCCTCGTGCGACAGCGCACCTTCCACTTGGAGGCCCGGCAGCGCCGGGACGCGGTAAGCGGCGCGCGCCCGCAGCACCCAGTCGGGCACGTTGGTGGGGCGCTTGCCGTTGATGGCAGGCTCGACGGTGCTGCCCTGCCGCTTGGCGTCGATGCGCGTCACGCTGCCATCGAACTGCCACGGTCCGGTGCGCCACTGGCCTGTGGCCTCCAGCCCCCGGTGCACGGCCTCGCCGTCGTACCCGCCCTCGCACGGAACGATGAACAGCCGGGCGCAGGCGTCGATGTTCGTGGCTGGCCGCGCGATGCGAAAGTAAGCCAACTGCCAGCCGAAGTCGGGTTGGCCGCCCTTCACGCCAACTTCCATCTGCCTCGACTTCAGCACCGGCAATGCCACGCCGGCATTGCTGTACTGCGCACTGCGCGCGGGCACCACCTGAGATTCAACGCCTTCGCCGTAGCTTGCATAGGCCATGGCCTGCGCCGTGACCTTGTAGGTCGCGGCCGCCCACGGCGTGGTGACGTGCGCGTCGTAGCCGGTGGCGCCACTGCCGTCGGTGCCGATGCTGTCCCGGTTCAGGCGGGTGTGCCGCAGGCCGAGCCAGGTGCTGAATGCGGGCGTCCAGCGGATGGCGTCGCTGATCGACAGCTCGAGCGAGCGCTCGTTGCGGTCGGTGTTGGCGAACGCAGGGGTGGAATCGGCCGGCACCACGACGCTGCCGTCGATGTTGCCGGTACCCACCGGGTTGTAGGCGTAATCACCAAAACGGTTGCGTACCTGGCTCCGCAAGACACCAAGGCTCAGGTCATGCGCAATGGCGCCAGTGCGGACCTGGCCCTTAAGGCCCAGGCTGGCCGCTCGCTGCGTGCGGCGTTCGTTCTCGCTGCGGAAATCGTAGAAATCAAAGCTGCCACCGCTACAGAAGCGGTCGTAGTTGCCCTCCGCGCCGCAACCGAAGGGATAGGCCAGCCGGTCGTCGGTCTTCAGTCGCTGACTGCCGACCTGCCCCGTCCAGCGCCACTCGCTGCTGAGGGCCTGTTCGATGCGGACCGTGCCGGTCCACGCGTCGAACACGGATGGTTGCGACCAGGGCTGGTTGTTGAGGTTGAGCCGAGGATTCGGCACCGCAGGCAGCCGGCTGCCCAGCAGGCTGGTGCCTGGCTGGCTGGGCTGCGACTTGCGACTCCACTCGAATTCGGCTTCGACGACGGTGTCGCGGCCGAGGCGCCAGTCGGCGGCCATCGCGGCCAGGTCGCGGTGGCCGCCAAGGTCATGCACCGCCGGTCGCAAGGTTTCATGGGCGACGTTCAGCCGGTAGCCGAACACACGGTCCACGCCGAAGCGGCCACCCAGGTCGACCGCGCCGAGGACGCTGCCGCGGCCCGACGCTTCAAGCGTCACGCTGCGCAAATCACGCTCGGTCGGCCGCTTGACGACGTAGTTGACGAGTCCGCCGGGCGCACTGGTGCCGGCCTGGATGCCGCTCGTGCCCTTCAGGATCTCCACGCGCTCCTTGTTGTCGAGCGGAATGACCGTTTCGGCGCTGATCGGCAGGCCTTCTCGCCGGTAGTTGAAACGGTTGTCGAGCGTAAATCCGCGGATGCTGACGAAGTCCCAGTAGCCCGGGGCGTTGTAGGCATCGGCTACCGAGGCGTCAAACTGCGTCAAGTCGGCCAGGCGGCGTGCGCCCGAGCGCTGCATGAGCTCCGCGCCGATGACGGTGGCCGATACCGGCACTTCGGCCAGCGGCAGGTCGCCGAAGCCAGTGACATCGGCCTGCCGTGCCCCACCGTCGAACACATTGCGCACCGTGACCGGCTTCAATGTGCCCACCGGCGCCGTGGCTGGCGGCGGGCCTGGCGGCACGAGACCCTGCGCGGCGGCTGGCAGCGACAGCCAGAGCGCCGCGCCCCAGGTCACGGCCTTGCCGGTCGACGCCCATGCCCGATGCCTGAAGGAAGTGGAAAGAATCACGGAGCGGCCGGGCAAGGGCTGGCCATGGCGTTGTGGGGTCACGTCGGACGCCTTCGTTTCAGCGCGGGTCAGCATGGCGATCCGTTGCGGCCGTTCGAGATGCTCCGAGGAGCGCGGCCAGGTGCGGTCATTGCTTCCCTGCGCGAGGATTACCTCAATCAGGTTCAAAGGGACTTTCTCAGTCGCCCGGCGCACAAGCCCCGGACAACACCCCCAGCGAGCGCCTGGCAGCAGGCAAGGCGCGGCCGAATTCTAACGGCCAAGTCCACGGCCAGGTCAACGGCGAGGTCAGCGCCCAGGTCAACGGCACGCGGCTTGCCACGGAACCTGATCAACCCCAACAAAGGAGAAGGCATGCTGGCCATGGAATACCGCGGGCCCTACCGCATTCGCGCCACCGAAAAACAGGAACCGCGCATCGAACACCCCGGCGACGCCATCGTGCGGGTCGAGCGCTCGTGCATCTGCGGCTCGGACCTGCACCTCTACCACGGCCTGGTGCCCGACACGCGCGTTGGCACGACGTTCGGCCATGAGTTCGTGGGCACGGTCACCGAGGTCGGCACGGCGGTGGAGCACCTGAAAGTTGGCCAGCGCGTGCTGGTGCCGTTCAATGTGTTCTGCGGCGACTGCTACTTCTGCAAGAAGGAGCTGTACGGCAATTGCCACAACACCAACCCGCAGGCGAGCGCGGTGGGCGGCATCTATGGCTACTCGCACACCGCCGGCGGCTACGACGGCGGGCAGGCGGAATACGTGCGAGTGCCCATGGCCGACGTTGGCCCCACGGTGATTCCCGAAGGCATGGACCTGGACGACGCCGTCTTACTGACCGACGCCCTGCCCACCGGCTACCAGGCCGCCGAAATGGGCGACATTGCCGAGGGCGACACGGTGCTCATCTTCGGTGCCGGTCCAATCGGCATCTTTGCGGCCAAATCGGCCTGGTTGATGGGTGCGGGCCGGGTGATCGTGGTCGACCACGTCGAATACCGCCTGGAGTTCGTGCGCAACTACGCGCAGTGCGAAGTCATCAACTTCAAGGACGTGGGCGACATGGCCATCCACATCAAGAAGATGACCGACGGCCTTGGCGCCGACGTCTGCATCGACTGCGTGGGCTGCGAGGCGGCCGGCAACTTTGCACAGACGCTGCTGGGCACCAAGCTCAAGCTGCAGGCGGGTGCGGCGACGGTGCTGCACTGGAGCATCAACTCGGTGCGCAAGGGCGGCAATGTGTCGATCGTGGGCGTCTACGGACCCACGTTTAACGCCGTGCCCATCGGCAATGCGCTGAACAAGGGCCTCACGCTGCGGATGAACCAGGCCAGCGTGAAGCGGCACCTGCCGCGGCTCATCGAGCACATCCAGGCGGGGCGCATCGAGCCGCGCCGCA
>JAQGNA010000739.1 GCA_028292075.1 Rhodoferax sp.
GGCTCAGCACGAACGGGGTGGGGCATTTCCGCACTCTCATAGCCCAGACCGTTCGCACTGAGCTTGTCGAAGTGGCTGGGCACCAGGGCAGATGGCTTCGACAGGCTCAGCACGAACGGGGTAGGGCATTTCCGCACTCTCATTGCCCAGAGCGTTCGCACTGAGCTTGTCGAAGTGGCTGGGCACCGGGACAGAAGGCTTCGACAGGCTCAGTACGAACGGGGTGGGGCCGGCAGAAGGCTTCGACAAGACCGGCACGAACCGGGTAGGGCCCGAACGGCGTCGAGGCGTTTCAACTCCGGCGTCTGCTCTCATTACTTCGCTGCAATCTGGCAGGCCGGGCTGATGGCCGGGTACACGTCGGCGCCCTTCAGCACCGACTTGACCTTGTAGTAATCCCAAGGCATCTTGGATTCGGACGGCGACTTCACCTGCAGCAGCAGCATGTCGTGCACGAGCGCGCCGTCTTCCCGCAGCTTGCCGTGGCGGATCACCGCGTCGTCGATGGTCATCTTGCGCAGCTGCGTCATCACCGCCTTGGCTTCGTCCGTGCCCGCGGCCTGCACGGCCTTCAGGTAGCTGAGCGTGGCCGAGTAGACACCGGCCTGCGCGGCGGTGGGCATGCGTTTCTGCTTTTCGAAGAACTTCTTCGACCAGGCGCGCGAACGTTCGTCGAAGTCCCAGTAGAAGGCTTCGCTCAGGTACATGCCCTGGGCTTTTTCGAGGCCGATGCTGTGCACGTCGGAGATGTAGGTCAGCAGCGGGGCGACAACCTGCTTGCGCGTGATGCCGTATTCGTTCGCCTGCTTGATCGCGTTCACCGTGTCGTTGCCCGCATTGGCCAGCGCGATCACGTCCGCACCCGATGACTGGGCCTTGAGCAGGAAGGATGAAAAATCACCACCGGGAAATGGATGGCGCGAACTGCCGACCACCTTGCCGCCGTCGGCGACGATGACTTCGGTGGCGTCCTTCTCCAGCGAGTGGCCGAAGGTGTAGTCGGCGGTGATGAAGTACCAGCTCTTCTTGCCCTCCTTGACCAGGGCGCGCGCGGTGGCGGCGGCCAGGGCGTAGGTGTTGGTGGTCCACTGCGCGGTCAACGCATTGCACTTCTCGCCGAGGATGGCGGTGGCCAGGCCGGCAGAGGGCATCACGACGCGGTTCTTCTGCTTGGCGATTTCCATCACGGCGAGCGCGGTGGAGGCGGTGGGGAAGTCGGTCACCATGTCGACCTTGCCCTGGTCGAACCAGCCGCGCGCCAGGTTGGCGGCCACGTCGGGCTTGTTCTGATGGTCGGCGAAGACCAGTTCCACCGGCTTGCCCAGCACCTTGCCGCCCATCTCTTCGATGGCCAGCCGCGCCGCCGTCACCGAGCCCTGGCCCGACAGGTCGGAATAGATGCCGGACAGGTCATTGAGCACGCCGATCTTGACGACGTCGTCGCTCACCTGCGCATGGGCGGCGATGGCGGCACAGGTGGCCAGCGCGACGGATAGTTTCTTGAAATGCATGAAGGACTCCAGAGGTTGAAGGAATAGGGATAAACGAAAATTCAGATGCCCAGAAGCGCGTCGAGCCGGCCTTGTTTCGCGGCGACTTCGGCGCTGTCGATCGTCTCCACCACACGTCCGTGTTCGATGACGTAATGCCGGTCCGCCAGGTGCTTGGCGAAGCGGAAGTTCTGCTCCACCAGCACCAGCGTGAAACCGCGCGCCTTGAGCTCGCGGATCACCTGGCCGAGCTTCTGCACGATGACCGGCGCCAGGCCTTCGGTGATCTCGTCCAGCAGCAGCAGGTTGGCGCCGGTGCGCAGGATGCGGGCCATGGCAAGCATCTGCTGTTCACCGCCCGAGAGCCGCGTGCCGGGGCTGTGCGCGCGTTCTTTCAGGTTCGGGAACATCGTGTAGATCTGGTCGAGCGACATGCCGCCTTCGCCCACCTTGGGCAACAGCAGCAGGTTTTCTTCCGCCGTGAGCGAGGCATAGATGCCGCGTTCCTCGGGGCAGTAGCCCAGGCCGAGCCGCGCGATGCGGTGCGGCGGCATGGCGATGGTTTCCTTGCCGGCCACGGTGATGGAGCCGGTGCGCTTGCCCACCAGCCCGAGGATGGCGCGCAGCGTGGAAGTGCGGCCCGCGCCGTTGCGGCCCAGCAGGGTGACGCATTCGCCGGCCTTCACTTCCAGGTCGATGCCCTGCAGCACATGCGACTCGCCGTACCAGGCGTTCAGGTCCTTGATGGACAGCACGGTTTTCTCAGACATGCTCTTCCTCCTCGGTGCCCATGTAGGCTTCGCGCACGGCGGGGTCGACGCTGACCTGCGCGTACGGCCCCTCGGCCAGGATCTCGCCGCGCTGCAGCACGGTGATGGTGTCGCTGATGTCGGCCACCACCTTCATGTTGTGCTCGACCATCAGGATGGTGCGGTGGGCCGAGACCTGCTTGATCAGGTCCTTGATGCGGTCCACGTCCTCGTGGCCCATGCCCTGGGTCGGTTCGTCGAGCAGCAGCAGCTCGGGGTCGAGCGCCAGCGTGGTGGCGATCTCCAGCGTGCGCTTGCGGCCGTAGGGCAGGTCGCCGGCCAGCAGCTGCGATGCGTCGGCCAGGCCGACCTGTTCGAGCAGCGCCATGGCCACCGGGTCGAGCGTCTTCAGCGCGGCCACCGGCTGCCAGAAGCGGTAGTCGAGCCCGGCCTTGCGCTGCAGCGCGATCTTCACGTTCTCCAGCACGCTGAGCTGCGCGAACACGGCCGAGATCTGGAAGGACCGGACGATGCCACGGCGTGCGGTCTGCGCCGGCTTCTCTGCGGTGATGTCGATGCCGTTGAAGGCGATGCTGCCGGCGCTGGGCGTGTGGAACTTGGTCAGCAGGTTGAAGACGGTGGTCTTGCCGGCGCCATTCGGCCCGATCAGCGCATGGATGCTGCCGCGCCTGACCTGAAGGTCGACGTTGCGCACGGCGACGAAGCCGCGGAACGCCTTGGTCAGGCCCTTGGTCTTGAGGATGATGTCAGCTGGCATGCGGGGTGTCCAGGGTGGAGGAGGGGGATGAGGGAGGTGGGTGAGCGGCGCGATCCGCCTGCGGGGCGTCGGCCATGGCCGCCAGCGTCGCCAGGCGCACCGGCGACAGCGGCGGACGCGGCGCGGTGGGCGTCCAGCGGAACATGAAGGCCGTGGCCGTGCCGCAGATGCGGCCCTGGCACGGGCCCATGCCGCAGCGGGTGTGCAGCTTGGCGTCGGTCCAGCCGGTGCAGGACGCGAGCTCCGCGCGGGTCACGTCCTCGCAACGGCAGACGATGGTGTCCGGTGCGGCCAGGTCGCGCAGCCGGGCATCGAGGGCAAAGCGGCGTTGCAATGCGCTGGCGAAGCCGTCCCAGCGGGTGCCGGCCTGGCGCAGCGCGGCGGCGTCGCCACGGGTGCCCACGGCGGCATGGCCGGCGATGCCGCCCTGCACCAGGGCGCGGTCGCTGCCGCCGATGCCGGTGGCCTCCCCGGCGGCAAACACGTCCGGCACGCTGGTGGCCTGCTGCGCGTCCACCACCACGGCCATGCCGGCCCCGCCGTCCAGCGGCCGCACGGCGCAGCCCAGGTGCCGGGCGAGTTCGGTGTTGGGCACGAGGCCGTAGGCGCAGGCCAGCCGGTCACAGGCGATGTCTTCGGTCGATGACGCGCCACGCCGCAGCCGCACCGAGGCGAGCCGGCCGTCGCCGACGGCGGCGAGCACATGGCTGCCGGTGCGGTAGGCGGCATCGACGAGCCCCACCGCCTGGAACGCCTTGCCGGGCCAGCGCGCGAGCTGGCTTGCGAAGCCGGCCACCTGCCGCAGCGGCGCCTGTTCGGCAATGCGCAGCAGCTTGGCCCCGGCCTTGCGGGCCGTGGCGGCCGCGGCCAGCAGCAGCGGTCCGCTGCCGGCGATGACGATGCGTTCGCCGGCCACCGGCAAGCCGGACTTGATGAGCGCCTGCAGCGCGCCGGCGCCGGTCACGCCGGGCAGCGTCCAGCCCGGGAAGGGCAGCAGCAGTTCGCGCGCGCCGGTGCAGAGAATGAGCTTCTGCCAGGCCATGCGCCAGCCGCGGTGCGCGTCTTCCAGCAGCAGCTCGCGGGGGCCGGTGGCGGCGATGACCCGGGTGCCGCTCGCCACACGGATGTTGGCGCAGCGGGCGATGGCGTTGCGGCGCTGCATGGCGGCCACCGGCAGTTCGACCCCGGGGCCGTCGCGCCAGATCTGGCCGCCCGGCGCCGGGTTGTCGTCGACGATGACGATGCGGGCGCCGCTGGGGGCGGCGGCCAGCGCCGCGGCCAGGCCGGCCGGACCGGCCCCGATGATCAGCACGTCGCATTGTTCGACGGCGGCCGCCATGGGCGGTGGCATGCCGGCCGGGGTGTCGTCGGCCACCGTCATGGCGCGGCCTCCACCACCATGCCGTCTTCGCAGGAGGTCTGGCAGGCGAGCCGGCGCCGGCCGTCGATCTGCACGCGGCATTCCTGGCACACGCCCATGCCGCAGAACGGTGCACGGGCTTCGCCGCGGACCGAGCGGCGTGCCATGCCGATGTGCGCTGCGTCGGCCAGGCACAGCGCGGCCGCGACCGAGGTGCCGGCGGCCACCGAGAGCGGTTGCCCGTTGACGCGCAGAGTGACGGTGGCGGTGGCGGTAGCAGGGGCGCTGGCGGCGGTGCTGCGGGTGCTGTTGTTCATGCGGTGACGGCCTGCGGAAAGCGGCTGGCCTCGTAGGGCGTGGGGTCGAAGGGCGGGGCGGTGCCGGTCATGCAGGCCGCCAGCAGCTGCGCCGTGCCCGTGGCGGTGGTCACGCCCAGGCCTTCATGGCCTACCGCCAGCCACAGGCCTTCGCGCCAGGGGTGCGGGCCGACGAGGGGTAGGCTGTCGGGCGTGGCGGCGCGCAGGCCGGTCCAGGTGCGCACGGCGTTCAGGTCGCCGAGCGACGGGATGTAGGCCATGGCACGCCGCAGCATTTGCGCGACCATGGCAGGTTCGACCGCCATGTCGGTGGTGTCGAACTGGCGCGACGAGCCCACCAGCAGCTGGCCGGTGGGCCGCGGCTGCAGGTTGAACGCGACCGAGGGGCCGACGCTGTGGTGGGCGGTGGTCACATAGCCCAGTTCGACCAGTTGGTGGTGCACCGTGCCGGGATAGCGGTCGGTGATCAGCAGGTGGCCCTTCTTGGGGCGGATGGGCAGTTCGGGGCAGAGTGTGGTGGCCTGGATGCCGTTGGCCAGCACGATCTGCGGCGCGTGCCGCTGGCTGCCGTCTGCGAGCGTGGCCGTGCCGGCGTCCAGCGCCACCACCTCGCCATGCGCGATGGCGATGCGGGCGCCGCCGTCGGCCAGCAGCCAGCGGGCGGCATTCGGGGCGTAGAGGATGCCGTCGCCGGACACCTGCAGCGCGCCGGCCAGGCTGGCGCGCAAGGCGGGCTCGGCCCGGGCCAGTGCCTGTGCGGTCAGCAGCCGGCAGTCGATGCCGAACCTCGACAGGCGCGCGTGCTTGTTCTCGGCCTCGTCCATCTCGGCGGCGTCGGCGGCGATCCACAGGGTGCCGCAGCCGCTGAAGGCGCAGTCCGCCGGCATGCGTGGCACCAGCTCGCGCCACAGCGCGAGCGAATGCCGGCTCAGGTCAAGTTCGGCCTGGTTGTCGTCCATCACCACCAGATGACCCATGCCGGCCCCGGTAGCCCCGCCGAGGCCGGCATCGAGCACCAGCACCCGGCGGCCGGCCCGGGCCAGCGCATGGGCACAGGCCGCGCCGACGATGCCGGCGCCGATGACGATCACGTCGGCTTGCATGGGCTGGCGGTTTCCTGGCTCAGTAGCTCGCTAGGGCCGTGGGCACGGCGTTCCTGAACGTGAACACGGTGATCGGCGCCTGCGTCATGTTGCCCTTTTCGTCATAGGTGTAGGTGCCGGCCACGCCCTTGTAGTTGGCCTTGTACATCTCCGCGCCGACCTTGTTGGGGTCGATCGAGTTCGCCTTCTGCATCGACTCGCCGATCAGCATGGTCTGGTCGTAGAACGAAGCGCCGTAGGCATCGGTGTCGAGCTTGAAGCGCGCCTTGTACTTGGCCTTGAAGGCCGGGCCGCCAGCGGCTTTCTCGAGCATCGAGCCGCCCTGCGCGCAGAACACGGTGTCGTTCACCGCGTCGCCGCCAAGCTTGCCCATTTCGGGGCTGCACAGCGTGTCGCCGCCGAGCAGCTTGGCGGTCAGGCCCAGCTGTTTCATCTGGCGTGTCATCGGCGCTGCCTGTGGTGCGTAGCCACCGAAGAAGATGGCTTCGGGCTGCTTGCCCTTGAGGCTGGTGAGGATCGACAGGAAGTCGACCGCCTTGTCGGTGGTGAATTCCTGGCCGACCACGGTCAGGCCCTGCTTCTTGGCTTCCTTGGTGAACTCGTCGGCCACGCCCTGGCCGAAGGCGGTGCGGTCGTCGATCACGGCGACCTTGCTCACCTTCAGCACCTTGGCCGCGTAGATGGCCATGTTGGAGCCGATCTGCGTGTCGCTGGCGATGATGCGAAACAGGTTCTTGTAGCCGCCTTCGGTCACCTTGGGGTTGGTGCCGACGGTGGACAACATCGCGCCCCCGCCGCTGTAGACGCGCGATGCCGGAATGGCCACGCCGGAGCAGTAGGGGCCCATCACGTACTTCACGCCGCCGTCGACCAGCTTCTGCGCCACGTTGACGCCCGATTTCGCGTCGCACTGGTCGTCTTCCGACTGCAGTTCGAATTTCAGCGTCTTGCCGCCGACCACGATCTTCTTCGCGTTGAGTTCCTCGATGGCGAGTCGCACGCCGTTTTCATTGTCCTTGCCCGCGAAGGCGTTGGGGCCCGACAGCGGGCCGGTCTGGCCGATGGTGACGACCTGCTCCTGGGCAGCGGCCTGGGTGGCCATGGCCAGCACGGCGAGGCCGAGGGCGGAAAGAAAAGGGGTGCGAACGTTCATCAATGTCTCCTGGTGGTGTGAAAAGAAAGAATCAGGCAACCGACTGGTACTTGTCCGGCCGTGTGGCCAGGGCCTTGGCGACCACGCCCTCGATGAACTCGCGCTCGGCGCCGACGAGCGGCAGGCGAGGGCGGCGCATGTGTTCGGTGCCCACGCCGACCAGCACGTCGATGAGCTTCAGGTTCTGCACCAGCTTGGTGGACACGTCGAGGTGCAGCATGGGCGTCATCCACTGGTAGAGCTTCAGCGCTTCGGCCCATTGGCCGGCCTTCATCAGGTCGTACAGCGCCACGGTCTCGCGAGGAAAGGCACAACCCACGCCGGCCAGCAGGCCATCGCAGCCGAGCGCCAAGCCTTCATAGGCCAGGTCGTCCACGCCGAGGAACAGCTGGTAGCGGTCGCCGAGCACGTTGCGCAGGTCGGTGATGCGGCGAATGTTGTCGGTGCTTTCCTTGATGGCGACGATCTCCTCGCAATCGGCCAGCTCGACCATGTGCTCGGGCTTCAGATCGACACGGTAGGCCACCGGGTTGTTGTAGACCATGATCGGCTTGGCCGCGGCCTTGGCCATGGTGCGCACGTTCTGCATGGCTTCGCGGGCATCGGCCACGTAGATCACCGAAGGCATCACCATGAAGCCGGCCACGCCCAGCTTGTTGGCGCCGTCGATGTAGCGCAGGGCCTCGCGGGTGCTGGTCTCCGACACATTGGCCAGCACCGGGATGCGGCCGTCGGCGGTTTCGAGGGCGATCTTCGCGACCTGCAGCTTTTCTTCGAGCGACAGTGTGCTGGCCTCGCCGAGCGAGCCGCAGGTCACCAGGCCGTGGATGCCGTTCCGGATCTGGAAGTCGATGTGTTTCGCGGTGCCGGCGGCGTCGATGCTCTCGTCGGCGTTGAACTTGGTGGTGATGGCGGGGAAGATGCCTTGCCAGCGGGGGTTCTGCATGAAATGGTGCTCCTGTGGGTGAATGAAAATTCGGCGGTGAAACCGGCGGCGGGGCTGGCCGGGCCAACGGTGCCGGGTCGGTTTCTCTGCTCTTGCTAATATATTAGCGAGATATTTAAAATATCCTTTCAGGGTATTTAGCAGGTTGCGTGCCAGGCTTTTCAGGGTGTATTCGCGCGAAATGGATGCGGATGCGCCCCGGTTTGGGGAGCGACCTGCCGTCTCGGCGCCAAAACAAGGCGCTGGCCTCTTCCGCGCTTCAGGGGCATGGGTTACTTCATGGGGTTATGGCATGGGGTTACTAAGGGCGCGCCCCGGCCGGGTGGGCCGCACCACGGCACAATGAATGGCTTTCGACGCAGGTGTTCACCTGCGTTTCCTGACCTGCTTTCATCCGGTCTTTACCGCTCTCCGACAAGGTCTCCATGCTGGTTCAAGATGGTCTGCCCACGCCCGCGCGGTATCACGCGATGGGCGTTCTCATTCTCGGGATCGCCCTGTCCGTGCTCGACGGCACGATCGTCAACCTGGCGCTGCCCGGCATCGCGCGCGACCTGCACGCCACCGCGCCGCAGACCGTCTGGGTGGTCAACGCCTACCAGGTCGCCACGCTCGGCCTGCTGCTGCCCTGTGCCGCACTCGGCGACCAGATCGGCTACCGCCGCGTCTACCTCTGGGGCCTGTCGCTGTTCACGCTGGCCTCGCTGGGCTGCGTGCTGGCCACCTCGCTGGCCGGGCTGGTGGCGTCGCGGGTGTTCCAGGGCCTGGGCGCGGCCGGCATCATGGCGGTCAACGCCGCGCTGGTGCGGCTCATCTACCCGAAGCGGCTGTTCGGCCGGGGCGTCGCCATCAATTCGATGGTGGTGGCCGCCAGCTCGGTGGCCGGGCCCACGGTGGCGGCCGGCATTTTGTCGATCGCGCCCTGGCCCTGGCTCTTCGCACTGAACCTGCCGCTGGGCCTGGTCGTGCTGGTGCTCGGCCGGCGCTCGCTGCCGTTCAATGCGCCGCGCAAAACCGAGCCGCTGGCGATCCAGCCGCTCGACGTGCTGCTGAACATGTTGATGTTCGGCCTGGTCTTCCTCGGTGCCGACGCGCTGGGCACCCGCATGGCGGCCGGGGAGGGCGCGGCCGGCGCTGCGACGCCGCTCGCCATGCTGGCCGCCGGCCTGGCGGTGGGCGTGTTCTATGTGCGCCGGCAGCTGCGGCAGGCCCGGCCGCTTTTCCCGCTCGACCTGCTGCGCATTCCGGTGTTCGCGCTGTCCATGTGCACCTCGGTCGGCGCCTTCGCCGCCCAGATGCTGGCCTTCATCGCCGTGCCCTTCATGCTGCTCGAGACCTATGGTTTCTCGCACCTGAAGGCGGGTGCGCTCATCACCGCCTGGCCGCTGGCCATCGTGGTGGTGGCGCCGCTGGTGGGCCGGCTCATCGGGCGGGTGCCGGACGGCCTGCTGGGCGGCATCGGCCTGGGCATGCTGGCCTGCGGCCTCGCCCTGATGGCGGCGCTGCCGGCCCAGCCGGGCGACTTCGACATCGCCTGGCGCATGGCGCTGTGCGGGGCCGGATTCGGCGTGTTCCAGTCGCCCAACAACCACACCATCCTGACCAGTGCGCCGGTCGACCGCTCCGGCGGCGCGAGCGGCATGCTGGGCACGGCCCGGCTCACGGGGCAGACCACGGGCGCGGTGATCCTGGCCATCATCTTCACCGTGGTCGACGCGCAGGGCGGACGCGGGCCGGTGGTTGCGCTGACGCTGGCCGCGGTGTTTGCCGCGGTGGCCGGGCTGTTCAGCAGCCTCCGCCTGAAGCACCCGCACCGCCAGCCGGCGTGAGGGCAGGCGGCGGCACGGCGGTCCACCATCGCTGCGCGGGCCCAGTGCCCCAAACCTATAATCCACGGTTCCGCCGAGCCAGGCCCGCGGGCCTTTTCCAGGGGCTTGCGGCATTGTCCGCCTGACCCTTTCGGCCCCAAACTTTGCGCAACATGACCACATCCAACATCACCGTCGCCGACATCCGCAAGACATTCCTCGATTTCTTCGCTTCCAAGGGCCACACGGTGGTGCCCAGCAGCTCGCTGGTGCCGGGCAACGACCCGACGCTGATGTTCACCAACTCGGGCATGGTGCAGTTCAAGGACGTGTTCCTCGGCACCGACAAGCGGCCCTACGTGCGGGCGGCTTCGGTGCAGGCCTGCCTGCGCGCCGGCGGCAAGCACAACGACCTGGAAAACGTGGGCTACACCGCGCGCCACCACACCTTCTTCGAGATGCTCGGCAACTGGAGCTTCGGCGACTACTTCAAGCGCGAGTCGCTGAAGTGGGCCTGGGAGCTGCTGACCGAGGTCTACAAGCTGCCCAAGGACAAGCTGTGGGCCACGGTGTACTTCGAGGACGACGAGGCCTACGACATCTGGACCCAGGATATCGGCCTGCCCGCCGAGCGCGTGGTGCGCATCGCCGACAACAAGGGCGCCCGCTACGCGTCCGACAACTTCTGGATGATGGCCGACACCGGCCCCTGCGGCCCGTGCTCGGAGATC
>JAQGNA010000749.1 GCA_028292075.1 Rhodoferax sp.
GACTCCAGCCAAGCCAGCCAAGCCAGCCAAACCAGCCATGACGGCGCCACCCCTGAAGACCGTCAACCCGATGCGGAACCTCGGCATGGTGTTCCTGGTCGGCCTGCTGATCTTCGCCATCTACCAGGCGACCGCGGTGCAGGTGCACTGGCTGGGCCAGGTGTCGTCGATGCTGCCCGGCGACGCCGAAACGGAAAAGTCGGTCAAGGACCTGCTCAAGGGCACCGTCATCCTGGCCGGCTTCGTCGTGAACTACTTTCTGCTGCGGAAGTTCACGCAGCGATGGCAGATCTGGATGGTGTGGGTGGAGCTGCTGCTGGTGCTGGCGCTGTTCTTTTCCACCTTCAACCTGAGCTTCACCTTCATCGAAAGCAAGATCGGCTATCTGCTGAAGCAGGGGGCCGTCACCACGCTGTACATCTCGGCCGTCTCCATCGTCCTGGCCTTCGCCTTCGCGCTGGTCGGCGCCATTGCCAAGCTGTCGGACAACGGCATCGCCATGGGCATCGCCAGCTTTTACACGTCGCTGTTCCGGGGCCTGCCGCTGCTGATGCAGATTTTCATCCTCTACATCGGCCTGCCGCAGCTCGGCTACATCGTGAACCCGATCCCGGCGGGCATTGCGGCGCTGTCGCTGTGCTACGGCGCGTACATGACGGAGATCTTCCGGGCCGGCATCGAAAGCATCCCCAAGGGCCAATGGGAAGCGGCCTATGCGCTCGGGCTGCGGGGCGGCAAGATCATGCGCCTGGTGATCCTGCCGCAGGCGCTGAAGATCATCATTCCGCCCACCGGCAACCAGTTCATCGCGATGCTGAAGGACAGCTCGCTGGTGTCCGTCGTCGGCGTGTGGGAGCTGACCTATGTCGCCCGCACCGCCGGCCAAAGGGAGTTCAAGCACATCGAAATGCTGATCACCGCGGCCCTCATCTACTGGGCCATGTCGATCGTGCTGGAACTCGTCCAGGCGCGCATCGAGAGACGGTTCAAATCGACGACGCGATAGCGCGCAGGAACGCCCAGGACCATGAGAGCTTCATCTCCCAACGCACCGGCACCGAGTGCGGCCATCGTGCTCGAGCAAGTGAACAAGTGGTACGGCAGCATGCATGTGCTGCGCGACGTGTCGCTCTCCGTCGCCATCGGTGAACGGATCGTGGTGTGCGGACCTTCGGGCTCCGGCAAGTCGACGCTGATCCGCTGCATCAACCGGCTGGAGCAGCACCAGGCCGGGCGCATCGTGGTGGACGGCATCGAGCTGAGCGACGACCCACGCGCACTGGACCGCATCCGCAGCGACGTCGGCATGGTGTTCCAGTCCTTCAACCTGTTCCCGCACCTGACGATCCTGGAGAACTGCGTGCTGGCGCCAATGCATGTGCGCAGCATGCCCCGGAAGGAAGCCGAGGCGCTGGCCGTCCATTACCTCGAGAAGGTCCGCATCCCGGAGCAGGCCGGCAAGTTACCGGGGCAACTCTCAGGGGGCCAGCAGCAACGGGTGGCGATCGCGCGGGCCCTGTGCATGAAACCGAAGATCATGCTGTTCGACGAGCCCACCTCCGCCCTCGACCCGGAAATGATCAAGGAAGTGCTGGAGACCATGATCGAACTGGCCGACTCGGGCATGACCATGGTCTGCGTGACCCACGAGATGGGCTTCGCGCGCCGCGTTGCCGACCGGGTGGTGTTCATGGACCGCGGCGAGATCATCGAAGCCGGCACACCGCAGCAACTGTTCGAGTCGCCCCGCAGCGAGCGATTGCAGCTCTTCCTCAGCCAGGTGCTGCAAGGCCACTGACCGCCCCTGGGCCCCGGCCCCTTCCTTCCTCTGCACCTTTTCATCCTCCCGGAGCACCTGTGAACTTTCCACTCAAAGCCCTCGCCGCAGCCACTTTCCTTACCGTCGCCCTGAGCGCCATGGCGCAGTCGCCGCCGTCCACTCTCGACAAGATCAAGACCAGCGGCAAGGTGGTGCTCGGCGTGCGCGAAGCGTCGCCGCCCATGGCCTATGCGCTCGGCGCCAACGACCAGTACGTCGGCTACCACGTCGAGCTGTGCGAACGCGTGCTCAAGGACATCGTGCCAGCGGCCAAGCTCGAATACATGGCCATCACCGCGCAGAGCACGCTGCCCCTGGTGCAGAACGGCACGGTCGACATCGGCTGCGGCCCCACCACCAACAACCTGACGCGCCAGCAGCAGGTGGCGTTCGCCGTGACCACCTATGTGAGCGAGGTGCGCATGGCCACCAAGGTGGACTCTGGCATCACCTCGTTGGCCCAGTTGAATGGCCGCACCGTGGCCGCTTCCACCGGCACCACCGCCGTGCAGCTGCTGCGCAAGCTGCCCACGCCGATCAACGCGGTGCTGGGCAAGGACCATCTGGAAAGCTTCCTGATGCTGGAGTCGGGCCGGGCCGACGCCTTCGTGCTGGACGACAACCTGCTGGCAGGCATCATCGCCAACTCGAAGAACCCGGCGGGCTACCGCATCGTCGGCGAAGTGCTGGGCTCGGAGCCGATCGCGTTGTTGTTCCGCAAGGACGACCCGGCGTTCAAGGCGGCGGTCGACGGCTCGCTCAAGAAGATGATGCAAAGCGGCGAGGTCGAGAAGATCTACACCAAGTGGTTCATGAGCCCGATTCCACCACGCAACGGCAGCCTCAACCTGCCCATGAGCGCGGCGCTGAAGCAACTCATGTCATCACCCAATGACAAGCCCCTCGAAAGCTACCTGAAGTGAGCGCCGCCGCCTTGATGCCCGCCGCCACGTTCCAGCCCGCGGCCCGCCTGAAGGCCATCGGGGTGTCCGAGATTTTGCGCATCACCGACCATGCCAACGCACTGAAGCGGACCGGCCGCCCGGTGATCGTGCTGGGCGCGGGCGAGCCCGATTTCGACACGCCAGCGCACATCGTCGACGCGGCGGGCCGCGCGCTGGCCCGCGGCGAGACGCGCTACACCGTCCTCGACGGCAGCCCGGCCATGAAGGCCGCGGTGCAGCTGAAGTTCCAGCGCGACAACGGCCTGCACTTTGAAACCAACGAGATCAGCGTGGGCGCCGGCGCCAAACAGGTGATCTTCAATGCCATGCTGGCCAGCCTCGGCCCCGGCGACGAAGTCATCCTGCCCGCGCCGTACTGGACTTCCTATGCCGACATCGTGCAGATCTGCGGCGGCGTGCCGGTGGCGCTGCCCTGCAGCGAGGCGAACGGCTTTCGGCTCGACGCCGCCGAGCTGGACGCGGCCATCACGCCGCGCACGCGCTGGCTGTTCCTGAATTCACCCTCCAACCCCACCGGGGCGGCCTACAGCGCGGCGCAGCTGCAGCCGATCACCGAGGTGC